>PPGL01000009.1 GCA_003173915.1 Candidatus Levyibacteriota bacterium
CAGCTTCTGTCAGTTGCCCACCTTCTTCATATCCAACATATCCAGGAGGTGCACCAATAAGTCGTGCAATTGTATGAGACTCCTGATACTCACTCATATCAATTCGAGTAATTGCATGTTCGTCGCTAAATAAAATACTCGCTAGCGCTTTTGCTGTTTCGGTTTTTCCAACACCTGTCGGACCTAAAAATAGGAATGAACCTAAAGGCTTATTTTTTGCGGAGAGACCTGAACGACTACGTCTTACTGCACGAGCAAGAGCAATTAGTGCATCTTCTTGTCCAACAACTCGTTGTTTTAATTCCTCTTCTAAATTTGCAAGGCGCTCTGCTTCACTTGACAGCATTCTTGTCACAGGAATTCCAGTCCATCGACTAACAACTCGTGCAATATCTTCTTCATCGACCTCTTCACGTAAAACACGTTCTTCAGATGGAATCTTATCCCATTCTTCTCGTAAAACTACTAATTCTTTTTCAACTTCAGGAATTTTTCCGTATTTGAGTTCAGCAGCTTTTTCTAAAAGAACCTCTCTTTCTGCTTGCTCAAGTTCTATACGAAATGCATCAAGTTTGGCTCGAAGTGCTTGAATTTTTTGTATTAAATCTTTCTGTTCATTCCATCTTTTTTGTAACACATCAGCTTGTCCTTTTAATTTTTTCAGTTGAACCTCTTCTTGCTCTTTTTTCCCTTTAGAGATATCATCTTTTTCTTTTTTGAGAGCGGTAATTGTAATCTCATGCTGTGTAATTTTCCGTTTTAACTCATCAAGCTCTGCAGGCATACTTTCTGCCTCAATTTTGATTGCAGCTGCTGCTTCATCAATTAAATCAATTGCCTTGTCTGGTAAAAATCTTTCTGGAATATATTGTGCAGAAAGTTTGGCTGCGGCAATAAGTGCATTATCTGTAATACGAATTCCATGATGCAGTTCGTAGCGTTCTTTAATGCCTCGTAAAATTGATATTGAATCCTCAATTGTTGGCTCCTCAACAAGTACTTGTTGAAATCGTCGTGCAAATGCTGGATCTTTTTCAATATATTTTCTGTATTCTGTAACCGTTGTTGCTCCAATCATCCGAAGTGATCCACGAGCTAAAGAAGGTTTCAGAATATTTGCAGCGTCAACAGATCCTTCTCCTGCTCCTCCACCAATAATGGTGTGTAACTCGTCAATAAAAATGACATATCTGCCATTGCCTTCTTCAATGCCTTTAATCACTCCCTTGAGACGCTCTTCGAACTCTCCACGAAATTTTGCTCCTGCCAAGAGTTGTGCAAAATCTAAAACAAGAAGCTCTTTATCTTTGAGTGTTGTTGGGACAGATCCTTCAACAATTTTTGCTGCAAGTCCTTCAACAATTGCTGTTTTTCCAACACCAGGATCGCCAATAAGTACTGGATTATTTTTTGTTCGTCTGGAGAGAATTTGCATCACACGTCGAATCTCTGATTCTCGACCAATGACAGGGTCAATTTTCCCTTGTTTAGCAAGTGCGGTAAGATTTATTGTAAACTTCTTGAGCGCCTCATCTGGTGATACAGGACGCAACAACTCTTCGATTGGATTTCTACTTTGATCTGCCATATGAATATATTATAAACAATTTAGCAGACTTGTCAAGTGAGTGCTAAGTGGTTTCTTTATACATTTTTTACTTTTTTATAGCTTTCTTCTCATCTTCAGAACCTACACTAAAAATATGGCCAATAAACTCGCAGGAAAAAATATTGCGATTATAGCAACTGACGACGTTGAAGAAGCAGAAATTCTTAAGCCCAAACAAGCGCTAGAGAAAGAAGGTGCCACAACAGTTGTTATTGCTCCTCATAAGGGAACTATCCAGGCAGTAAAACATGATGAAAAAACAACAAAAATTCCCGTCAACGCAACGCTTGATGAAGCACTAGCAGATGACTTTGACGCTGTTCTTCTTCCAGGAGGCGCACTTAATGCCGATCAGTTGAGGATGAATGAAGCAGCACAAGAGTTTGTAACAACAATGGATGAAGATGGCAAACCTCTAGCAGTCATTTGCCATGGTCCGTGGTTACTTGTTTCAGCAGGTATTGTAAATGGTCGAAGATTAACAAGCTATCATACCATGCAAGATGATATTCAAAACGCAGGCGCCGATTGGATAGATAGCGAAGTTGTTGTAGATGATAACTGGGTAAGCAGCCGTCAACCATCAGACATTCCTGCATTTAATACTGCAATGATTAACCTTTTTGCAGCACCAGCAGAAATCGAAAAAATAATCATAACCTAACAAAAATTCACGTATGCGAATTGTCATTTTTGGACGAATGTATTTACAAACCAAACGGCATCATGGCAGCCAAAAAAGTTCTCAATTTTTATATAAAAATGCAAGGACAACAAGTAAAAAAATAAAATCCTCTGGAAAAATCCTAAAAATATAGCCCGCATGACCTCATCAAACAACGCAAGTAGTTTTTCTTATTGTATTTGTGGAAATGGCGGCACAGAGATGAATGGAGGAATTGATTGGTCTGATTGATCAGTAGGCGTTGGAGTTACCGTCTCTGTTGGTATTTGTTGAGGAGTTTCTGTTGGTTGTGTGGAAAGTAGTGGAACAGTTGGGAAAGAAGGTGTTGGAAATGGAGTCACAGATGATGGTAAGGCTTGACATGAGGAAATTGGCTCTGTACCAGAAAGAAAGTACTCTTCATATGAAGGTGCAGATTGAACAGAATTTCCAGAAATAAGCTGATTTGGACAAACTGTTTTCTTCACAACTGAATCCGGCTGCATAAAAGCAGATCTGTGTATCTCTCGACTAAGATAATATGTCATAAGCTGTTTCCAAATTGGAGCAGCCCCAAGGGACCCGGCAACACTATCCATGGGTGAGTTATCATTATTTCCAACCCACACTCCAATTGCAACATCTGGAGTGTATCCCATGGTGAGTGAATCTTTAAAGTCATTTGTTGTTCCAGTTTTGACTGCTGCAGGATAGGAAATATTGAGTGCATTTCCAAACTCTTCTGCTCGAGTTTTTGCATCAGAAAGAATTGAGGAAATAAGAAAACTTGCACCATCACTCACTACTTCTTTCCCATTGGGAGAATAACTATACACAAGATTATTTGCATTATCACGAATTTCCAAAATTGCCGCTGGATTATTTTCTACACCTACGTTGGCAAACGTTGCGTATACCGTTGTCAAATCTAACAATTTTACTTCCCCTGCTCCAAGAACAAGTGACAAACCATAATTTGACGGATCAGAAAGTGTTGTAACCCCCATATTGTCTGCCATCGCAACTCCTTCATGTATCCCAACTTCTTGCATCGTTTCGACAGCGGGAATATTAAGTGAATTTGCTAAAGCACGCCGCACTGTTACATTACCCCTATACGACCCATCAAAATCTCTGGGTTTATAATTTCCAGGGAAAACAGTTGGAGCGTCTTGAAGAATAGTTGCTGGAGTTAGTAAACGTTCATCAAAAGCTGCAGCATACACAATTGGCTTAAATGCCGATCCTGGTTGCCTTGGTGTAATTGCCATATTCACTTTGCCATTGACTGGATCATTCCAATCCCAGCTGCCTACCATAGATAAAATTTCTCCGGTTTTTGGATCGAGAATAACTGCTGCACCATTTGAAACTTTCTGTGGAGCAAGACGCACTACTTGCTGATGCACAACAGTTTCGGCATATTGTTGGAGCGAACTATCAAGTGTTGTTTTCACATGGAGTCCAGCTCGCATTACATAGTCTTCTCCGTACTGTTTAAATAAACTATCCCTCACCATTAAGGCAAAATGAGGAGCTACTGTATTAAGAGTTGTCTCCTGACTTTGCCCAGAAGCAAAGGTAAGTTGTTCATTTTCGGCAAGAAGAACATCGTCTGAGCTAATATATTTTTGATTTTGCATTGCTTGTAACACTTCTTTTTCATGCTCTTTGGCAATAGATGGATCATTTGAAAGCGGTGAGTATGCAGAAGGCGCAGGCAAAAGTCCAATAAGTGTTGCCGACTGGGCAAGATCGAGCTGGCTTGCCGGTATACCAAAGTATGTTTTCGCAGCATTTTCTACCCCAAATGCCCCTTCGCCAAAATATGCAGAATTTAAATACATTTCCATGATATCCTGTTTGCTATATTTTTTGGTTATTGCATACGCAAGAATTATCTCCTGAAGTTTTCTTGTAAAACTTTGCTGGGGTGTAAGGAGTGTATTTTTTACAAGTTGCTGCGTAATTGTTGATCCACCTTGTGTTATATGCCCACGAACTATATCTGCGAGAGAAGCTCGAAGAATCCCTGTAGGCGAAAATCCAGGATTTGTGTAAAAATTTTTATCTTCTGCTGCAATTGCAGCTTGCTGAAGAGGCAAAGGAATTTGCGAAAGAGGAATGTAATGAATTTCTTCAGCATGATTAAACGAAAAAAATTCATTTCCATTCCTATCAAGTAGAACCAATCCAGTATTTTGCTTGTTAACCAACTGTTCTTTATTTTGAATATCACGCGTATATGCAAAATAGAGTAAAAATGGAGCAAAAAGAAAAAGAAAAAAAATGAATACAACTCCAAAAACTCCAATAGTTAATAAAAAACGCAACATGATATTCACGGCGCACGTATCGCAATATATTCTTGCATTCTTGTATGAGAAGATCGTAAAAATTAGGTGTTTAGAAGAAACAGCTTGACATTTTACCTATTCATCTCTACGCTATCAAAAGGGGTATAATGATGGCAAAAATTACTTCTATAAAGTCACGGTATAGTGACGGAGAAAAACAAAATTCAAATATTTTTGCTTCTCTATGGAATTGGTTTGTCTCTTTAGATAAATTTTACCGGCTTAGTATTGTATCAATGCTTCTTATTCTTATTGCAACTCCAATTATTACAGCACAAAATTTTAATTTTACTTTTTTAGAACACGCAGCAACAAATAAAACAGCCATCATTAGTGTTGCTCCATATAGTGGAACATACCCTGTGGGACAAACATTTACTGTCAACCTTATTGTAGACGGAGGCGGACAAACGTTTAATGCGGCAAAAGCAGATATTTCTCTGTCAAGCAATTTAGCTATACAAACACTTACCGTTACACCTCAAGCTTCTGGAGGATGTAATTTTACCTTTGTAAATAATCAGCATACTCCAACAGCAGCTAGTCCTTCGTTTGCCGGAGCTATTTTAAATGGATCATCTCCAAGCTGTATTGTGTACTCACTTACTGTCCTCGTAAAAGCATCTGGTGTTGCTTCTATTACAATTAATAACGGGTCTGTAAAATCATATAGTAATAGCAATGAAATACTTAACTCAGTACAAAGCGGTACATACAATACCGGTGTAACACCAACTCCAACGCCAACTGCACTCCCAACAGCAACACCAACTCCAATTGCTACACCAACACCAAGTGCAGCTCCATCCTTAACGCCAACACCAACAGCATCACCTGTACAGCCACCAGCAATTGATCCACAACCATCAGATACGTATCAGTCAACAATCATTCTGACCGGTACAAAAACAACAGATGTAACAACAATTTTTGTAAATAACTCGTCTGTAGGTGTTACCTACCCAACGTCTACAACATGGCAGTACCCAACAACCATTGTGCTTGGAGGTAATACATTCACCATCTATGGACAAAATGCTACTGGGGTAAATAGTAATCCAACTGCTATTACTCTGACATTACATAGAATAGGAGATATTAGCGGAGATGGTGTTATTGATCTTACCGATCTTTCCATGTTTGGAACAGATTATGAAAATCCAGGAACACTCAATTACGCACTTTCAGATATGAATGGCGATGGAATAGTAGACCTGACAGACTTCTCAATTATTGCAAAAGCATATGGGAATTAATATGAAATTTAAAACATACACAGGACGATTATTACTAGGTTTAGGATTTTTTGTCTTATTTTTCCTCACGGCGAATGGATCAGCTCATGCTGCCCTTCAAGGAGGAAAACTTTCTTTGTCACCAAATAGTGGAACATATGCTGTTGGACAAACATTTACTATTACTGCAACAATTGATGGAGGAGGGTATCCATTTAATGCTGCAAAGGCATCTGTTTTGGTCTCTCCTGCTCTTTCTGTTCAAGATATTACCCTTGGTAATTGTGGATTTGCGTTTGTCCGGACACCAGTACAGCAAGACCCTTCTTTTGTTGGCGTTATTTTGGGTGGCTCGTCAAAAAGTTGCACACTTTACACATTAACTGTAAAAGCAGTTGCACAAGGAGACGGAACAATCACCTTTGTAAATTCTTCTGTCAAAGCATATAAAAGTGCTGTAGATATTCTGACTTCTTTGCAAAATGCAACCTTTACTATTTCTGGATCACAACAAGCGATTACAACAACTCCTCCTCCAATCCAACCTCCTACAACAAGTGCAAATGGAACAAAACTCTATGACATTGTCTTTAGAATTTCTCAACCGCACACTGTTCCATTTGATGGCATTTATATTGTTCTTGACCCCAATCTTCCAAGTCAAAAAACTGCAATTCCAGAAATTATTCCTAATATTTTTTCTCCAGATACAACATCAGGAAGTGTAACCTTTTCAGATGTTCCACAAGGTGCACATACCCTTGCTACCTATTATTCAAATCAGTTACTTTCCAAACAAATCATATATGTTTCTGGGAATAGTAAAACACTTGTTCTTGGCGTTAACGAAAACAAACCACTTATTCCATGGCAACTCATTGCAAGTATTGCTGCAGCACTCATTATTCTTATTCTTATTGCAATGCTTATTTATAAAGTTATTCACTTATTTACTAACAGACAGGTACAGCCGCCTAGTGAGCCGGAGACGAAAGCTCAACCCGCACCTGAACCTACTCCGCAGCAACAATAAGTCAAACAAAACAAAAAATATTTGCTACACTAACAGTAATGGTGATACCGCTTTCTGCTCTTAAAGAAAAATCTTTGGTTCTTATTTTTGCTTATGCACCCGCAGGACTTGGACATCTTCGTGTCACCGATGCACTCTATCATGGTCTTCCAGACGATGTAACCCCAATTCTTCTTGGCGCACAAGACTCATCAATTACCCTTATTCATCGAATTATGAGTGTTAATGTAATAACGCGAAAAATCATGGGATGGTTTCAGGACGGCGTTCTTGAAGATATTTACACATTTTTTTACCGACGATATTTACGAGGGCATACCAAACTTTTATATCAACAGACAAAAACAATTCTTGACCAACGGCTTGTTGTACCCCAAACTGTTATTATTGTCGCAACACATTTTGCACTTGGTCATCAATTTGCACAAATTAAAGAAAAATTGGAAAAAGAAATGCATATCCGCATCATTCTTGCCGTGCAAGTAACAGACGATAGTCCTCAGTCAATTTGGTATGTTCCTGGTGCAGATATTACCTTTGTTCCAAGCGAGCATACCAAAAGACAGCTGCTTGTTTATGGAAAATGGGCTCACTTTCCACCTATATCAATTGATGTTATTCCCTATCCAATTAGCACATATCTTGATGAGAATATTACAGAGACACAAATACAAGAGAGAATCAATCAACTAACTCTTTCTTCCAACATTCGCATTACTATTGTTGTTCCTGTTTCTGGTGCTGCAGTAGGACTTAGATTTTCAACAGATTTTATCGACGAGCTTCACACAAAATCAGAAAGATTTTTCTTTCATATTATAGGTAAACAAGCACAATATACGCAAAAATTTTTCTCTAATATGTCTTCAAGAAAATATGTAGACGTTGTATCTTTTTTACACGCAAGAGATGTTGTTGACGCATATGAAAAATTATATAAAACCTCCATTGTCGGTTTGGAAGTAACCAAACCAAGCGAACAAGCGTTTAAAGCTCTCTGTAATTGTCAAAAACGAGGATCTGTTATCTTACTTTTTACTCAACCAGTCGGTAGACAAGAAAGTGATAATCTGGATTTTCTCAGACGCCATTTTCTTATTCCGACAATAGCCGAACAACAAACTCTTTGGTCTCATGCAAAACAAAATACTGAACTGACTGAACATCTCAAGCAACAAGCGTCAAAGTGGAGAGGTGTATGTTTGCCAAACAATGCAAAAGATGCAGCGCAATTTGTTTGGTGGGCATATCAACAAGGACTTTTTGTGGAAATGGCAACATGTAAAGTTGAACCTTCAGAAAAAGATCCTGCACGTCACGAATTGCAATCAAATGGTGTACAGCAGTTTTGGGAAAAAATTGCCAAACTTTTGGAAAGTTAATTTACACTTTTGGTTTGGCAACAACAACAAATCTCTGCAAATCAGCAAACCCGTAGCACGTATATAAAATGAGTGTTTCTCCTTGCTGATTTTTTAAAATACTCACATCTGTTGGGTCTACAACAGCAGTCTTTTTGATAATATACGTATAGGTTTTCCCATCTGATGCACTAATAATAATTGGTTCTCCCAAGGAAACATAGGGAATAGACCCAAATTCAGCAAGCGTATTATGTCCATAGATAATAATTGTTCCATTTTCTCCAGGTCTACTTGACGTTGCTAAATGAGACGCGCCATCTGTTGAGACTTCCCATACTCCATTTTGAATAATAGTTTCCTTTATAGGAAGAAAAATATTATTATCTTTGATTGCAATAAAGGTTGGCAAACCTTTTTTACTGGCATGTGCGGTAGGTTGATATGTAAAAGAATATTTGGTAATTTCGTTAACTTTCCAAAGCCCATACACACACAACAAAGTAAAACCAACAATAAAATAGAGCTTTGATCTACTTACTGAAGATTTTTTCCCAAGAGAAGTTTTTGTAGAAGTCTTTTGTAAAGACAAGTTATGCTTTTTTTGCTTTGGCATATGCTGAAGCTCCCATACTTAGCATACCACCGAGGAGGAAAAGATTCATTACGTTACTATCAAAAACTCCTGTGTCTGCCATTGTGGATGCACCGAGCACTGCTTGTTCAGGACTTGAAGATTTTCCATCTGATTTTCCGTCGGAAAGTCCATCTCCATGACCACTTCCACCACAATTACTTGTGCAACCAGAAGAAACGACATCTGTTGGAGTTGGCGTTGTTGGATCCGTTGGAGTTACTGTTACAGTTGGTGTAACAGTTGGGGTAGGAGTCAACGTTGGAATTGATGTAACAGTTGGTGTTGCCGTAATCGTTGGCGTTGGTGTTGTTGTACCAGTTGGCGTTACTGTTGTAGTAGGAGTTGGGGTTGACGTAGCATCACAAAACAAACTAACAGACTTTGTATCATAATTTGAATCAACACGAAGATGTGGAGGATTCCAATTAGCAAGTGACATAGAATAGGAAACTGGACTTGTTCCACTTGTAATAGTAATAATTGTTGGAGGAACTGTTTCGATAAAAGAGCCAGAATTACCAGTTGCTTTATCCATAAGTTCAAGTGTAAAACCATTCGATGGGATTGTTCCGGTAAAGAAAACTTGGCCTGTTCCATCACAGTTTGCAGTAATTTGAGTAATTGAAAAACCTGCTGCTGCTTGTGCGTTTTGCGCAAATGACGCAACGCCTGCCAAAAGCAGTGTTCCAAGACCTAAAGCAATAACTGGTTTTCTCATAAAAAATCTCCTTATTAAGGAGTGTGTCCCGTAGTTTAACATAAGCAATCAATAGTGTCAATAGGGTAGTTTAATTCCCATTTTTTAGAATTTATACTGTGTATATAGTAGTAATTGGGTTGAATTTTTGAGGCTAATTTTTACTTTTTAATCTTTAGAAGTTCGATATCAAAAACAAGTGTTGCAAAACCAGGAATGTCTCCGACTCCATACTTCCCATATGCTAATTCGTGCCCAATGGTAAGCTTTCTTTTTCCGCCAACCTTCATTCCCAGAATACCCATATCCCATCCTTTAATAACATATCCTGCGCCTATTGCCACTTCAAAGGGTTCTTTCCGATCGTGACTACTGTCAAATTTTGTCCCGTCTTCAAGCCGACCAGTGTAGTGGACAACAATATGGTCACCTGACTTCACTTCGTCACCTTCTCCAATAAGAATATCTTCGATAATTAATTGAGAATTTGTTTCTTGAGGTTTTTTTGTTTTTGCCATAAAAAAAGTATAGCAATTTTTTAAATCTCTTACTAGAGGGAAATTATAAGCTAATAGAAATTGATCTATTTTGATATAATTAAGAAATGAAGCCTGATGTATTTACTCGTTCTTTATCAGAATTTTCACCTGCTGTTTCCTGGATAAATAGTTTTGCTCCAAATATTGTTAAAAGTGCTCTTGTAGAAAGACGGCGATTAAGAATCGCAAGCCTATTCTCATTTGATCCTGAAAGAAGAGAAGCAGGAAAAACATATTCACCTCTTCGTCGAACATTAGCTGAGGCCTTAATATGCACAACTTTAAACAATATTGTTGATACGCTTGGTACACCCGACGGATTTAAACAAGTTACAGGAACTGTCTACGTACCTAATATCGGAGAAAACAATCGCATTCCTAGAAACCACACTTGGTTGGAAAGAGAAAAACCAGATGGAAGTATTGATATTCTTGACCTATTCGCTGCTCAACTTGTAGAAAGTACCACCAGAAGATTTGCCCGAGGAGAAAGAACAAAAGAACTAATGCACTTAGTACAAGATGCAGAAGGGGTTGGACTTGAAACTATTTCTTATAAAGGAGCAATGCTTCCAATATTATATGGTAACAGTACAACAATAAGAAAAACATTATCTATTGTCTACCACAATCCACAACATCTTCCCCCAGATAATGGAATTCGATCAATGGTTGATGATCTTTTAAGAGAATAATTATTTATTTCCCTTTTGGCATGTTCCATTAAAAAGCGCATCGTCTGGGCAAACCGAACCATCGTTAAATGTACACGTTGCATTTTCAGCTGTTGTTGTTTTCCCCCCTAACCATGCACAATATTTTTGTGCCTGTGTAATATACCCTGTTGTCTTAATTCCTCCAACAGGACAATCTCCTTTATATAATGCCCATTCCTCACATGACCGATTTTCCATAAATGTACACAACCCATATTCGTTACCTGCTCCATCTTTTTCTATGGTGAGTGTTCCGCCAACTTGTGTGCAGTAAATAGATGCAGGATTTCCTTTTGCTACAGGAGTTGATGTTGGAGTAATCGTTGGAACAATAGTTATAAGTGGCACTGGCTTTGGTTTTATTACCCATATTGCATTTGTTGCTCCAAGAAAATATGCACCGACACCAACAAGAATAAGAAGAAACATAAATAAAATAATTTGTATAATTCTCACCGCTTTAGAATACCACAAAGATTGAAACAAGGATAAGAGGAAATTACTATATCTGATACTCTTTCTTTCTTGACGAAAAAATCAAATACGTATACTATCAACATGTGAATCTCTTTTGGAAAACATTTGCAAATTGGTTACCAATTGCAGTTGTAAGCTCTCTTTTGTGCGGGCTTTTCTATGTAGTTACCCAACAAAGCTACCGTCAGTCAGCTAACGATCCGCAAATCCAAATGGCAGAAGATACTGCAACACTGCTTGGTGCCGGCAAACCATTTGCTCCTTCAACACATCTTGTTGATATGGCAACAAGTCTTGCACCATTTATTATGGTGTTTGATACCAAAGGAAATCTTGAAGCATCTGAAGCAGTTATGGATGCCAATCTTCCTAACCCACCAACTGGAGTATTTACATTTACACAGAGTCACGAAGAAAATCGAGTTACGTGGCAGCCACGCCCTGGAGTGAGAATTGCAGCAGTTATTGTTGCGTATAAAAATGGGTTTGTGTTGGCAGGAAGAAATTTACGAGAGGTTGAAAAACGAGAAGATATGCTCGGAATGCAAATCTTGGCGGGGTGGATTGTAACAATTACTGCATCGTTTGCAGCCATATTCTTTATTCAACTCATAAGAAGAAAATTCTAGATCGCCAATTTGTTGTTTTGAGCATGAGAGATGAATGAACGCATCTGGGGGATTCCCCGACGTTTCGGGGAAGGGGTGAAATTCCCCGATAAGTGACTGAAGAACGAATTCTCAAAACAAGATTTGGCGAGAATTTTGGTACTTTTTTGAAAAGTACAAAGAAATATTAATTAGAATTTCTTGAGTATACTTTTACTTATCTTCTCAACCTTTTCCTGATTATTTACTTCTTCTGTAATAAAAAATGTCCTATCTGCAACAATGTCTTCCCAACAATAATGTAAATCGTCAACAAGCTCGATACTTGAACGAAGAACTTCATCTTTCTTCATCCACAACAATTCTCCTTCTTTTACTTTACTTCCCTGAGGAACTTCTTTTGTTGCAACTTCTGCTTTGAAAAAACACATGACCCAATCTTCTGGGTATCCTCCTGTAAGTTTTATAATGCCACTAAACCGTATATCTGATGGTTGAACTTCGTATCCTGTTTCTTCTTTTGTCTCACGAATTGCAGCATCTAAAAAATTTTCTCCTTCTTCTAATTTTCCTCCAATGCCATTGAGTCTTCCTGCATCAACCTTTGCATCTTTTCCACGATGAAGCATAAGATATTCATCCCCAACATGCAAAAAATTTGTTACAGAAAATAACACTTTTCGATCATTCATATTGCTTGTTTTGCCCTC
>PPGL01000094.1 GCA_003173915.1 Candidatus Levyibacteriota bacterium
TTTACGAGATGTTGTACCAGGCGAGATGGTTGTTGTTGATAAAAAAGGACTTCATTCATATATATTGGCAAAAGGAAAAGAACATCTAGATATTTTCGAACTTGTCTATTTTTCTCGTCCAGATAGTTTTGTGTATGGGAAGAATATTAATGAAATTCGTCGAGAAATGGGAAGACAACTTGCCAGAGAGCAAAAAATAAAAGCAGATATTGTTGTCCCGGTGCCGAATTCTGCAATTCCTGCAGCACTTGGATATGCAGAAGAATCAGGAATAAAATTTGATCACGGACTTATTAAAAATAGTTACATACATAGGACATTTATTAACCCTTCACATTCTTTAAGGCAACGAGACGTGCAGTTAAAACTTATTCCAATGCGAGCAATTCTTAAAGGGAAGCGTGTTATTGTTGTTGATGATTCAATTGTACGGGGGACTACGTCAAAAAAACTTGTTAGTATGATACGAAATGCTGGCGCAAAAGAAGTTCATTTACTTTCTGCGTCGCCAAAAGTAAAGTATCCAGATTTTTATGGCATTGCAACACCAACACAAGAAGAACTTATTGCTTCTCAGATGTCTATTGAAGAAATATGTAAATTCGTTGGCGCAGATACGATTCAATATTTGTCATACAAGGGACTTATTGCAGCAACAGGATTACCAGAAGAAAAATTTTGTACATCATGTTTTACTGGTAACTATCCAATAGATATTGGAGAAGAGAATAGGAAGAAGATTAACTTTAGTGTGTAAAAATTGTCATCCTGAACTTGTTTCAGGATCTATAAGTTTAAGGTCCTGTTAGAGGTTTCCTTCCACCTCTGCCACCCTTAATTTGTTTATAATAAAATGAAAACGATTGTTGTCATTGATGCTGGGGGAAGAGGTTCTGCCCTTGTTGCTGCATATGCAAAAAGCCCACATGTGGAAAAAATTATCGCAATTCCTGGAAATGATTACATGCAAGTTAATTCCAAAAAACCTGTTCAAATTTATCCTCATTTAAAAACTACTAGCGTTAAGGAAATTATTGAAATTTGTAAAAAAGAAAACGTAGATTTTGTTGATGTTGCACAAGATAACGCGGTTGCAGTAGGACTTGTTGACGATTTGATGAAGGAAGGCCTTAAAGCAGTTGGCCCGACAAAGGCAGCGGGAGAACTCGAATGGAGTAAGGTGTTTTCCCGAGAGTTTATGAGCAAATACAATATCCCGCAACCAGAATATGTGGTATTTGACTCAGTAGAGAAAGGAATAGAATATCTTCAGAAACAACCCGACCAACCGTGGTTTGTGAAAGCATCGGGGTTATGTGAAGGAAAAGGTGCACTTCCGGCTGCGAGTAATGCAGAGGCAGAAGAAAGAATTTTAGAAGTGCAAAAATTTGGAGAGGCAGGGCAAACATATCTTCTTGAAAAATGGCTAAAAAGTCCTGATGGATCACAAGCCGAAGAATTTTCTGCATTTGCATTAAGTGATGGAAATTCCTGGCAAATGGTAGGATATGCTCAAGACCACAAGCGAGCGCTGGATGGAGATAAGGGAGAAAATACTGGAGGAATGGGAGTAAGTACTCCTGCTCTTGTTGCGAGTGTAGACATTAAAAAACAAACCGAAGAAATTTTTGAAAAAATATTTACTGGTATGAAAAAAGAAAATCGACCATACAAAGGAGTTCTGTACTTAGGTGGAATTTTAGTGGGAGGAAAAGTTTTTGTTGTCGAATATAATGCACGATGGGGAGATCCAGAAGCAGAAGTACTTGTTCCAGGAATACAAAATGATTTTTACGAATTATCTTTAACAATAATAAAAGAAAAATTGAGTTTACAAGTTCTTAAAACAGATGAAAAAGCGCGTGTTGCTGTTGCTGGCTGTGCAAAAGGATATCCAACAGATTATTCTGACGTAAAAGGGAAAATTATTTCCGGTTTGGATAACGTAAACAATGTTCTTATTTATGGCGCAGGAATAAAAAAACAGAATGGCAAATATGTTGTAAATGGCGGTAGAGTTTTTTATGTTATCGGGGAGGGGAAGGATGTTTTGGAAGCGAGAGAAAAAGCATATGCAGCAATGGAAAAAATTTCTATTGAGGGTAAGAATTTGCACTATCGTAGCGATATTGGTTGGAGAGATGTACAAAGAATTCAAAATTCAAAAGTTAAAAATCAAAAATAATTTTTCTTCAATTTCCTTCTAGTAAAATAAAAAATATACTTGTACACTATATAAAGAAGATAGAAATATTCTAAATAAAGGAGGTGACAGATTATGGCAAAGAAAAAGGTAGTAAAGAAAACAGCAAAAAATACAAAGCGATCAGTAAAAAAAGCTAAAAAATCAACAAGAATAACAGCATCCAAAAAAAAGACAAGTCTTTTTGACGAATTCATGAATTTATTTAAATAAATCTGTTTATACGGCATCCAAGAAGTGGAAAAAGGGTGCCGTATTTTTATTGCATTATTCACATGCTCTTATTACAAAATTCTTAGCAGTACCCATATATTTTTTTATAATAATTGCAACATAAACATGTATGGGTAGTAGTATTTTAAGTAATTCGCATTTCAAGGAAAATTTCAAAAAAAATAAGATAGTAAGAATAGTACTTATTCCAATTGCAACTGTTTTTCTTGTTACTGCATTAAAGAAAGCATTTCCATCAATTTTTGGACAATCACAATTTTTGCTATTTTACTTGCCTATTCTTATCAGTGCAGGAGCAGGTGGATTATTGGGCGGAATTATTGCAACATTTCTTTCTTCAGTTGTTGTTCTATATTTTTTTTCCTTTCCATATCAAACATTTATAGCAAGTTCTGCTGATTATATTGATACTGGTGTGTATTTTTTTGAAGGACTGATCATTTCGGTGATAGTCGAAGGTCTGTACGGTGCACGAGAAAATGCAGAAAAAACATTAGTTGCTCTTAGGACAAGTCAAGAACGGTATAAATTACTTGTTGAAAATGCGACAGACTATGCGATATTTATGATTGATGTAAAGGGTCGAATAATAAGTTGGAATTCTGGTGCACAAAAGTTACTTGGCTATAAAAAAGACGAAATAATTGGAAAGCATTTTAGCATTTTGTATTCTTCAGAGGACAGAAAAAGAAATCGTGCAAAAAAGGAACTACAAGAAGCATTGCAAAAAGGAAAGGCGAGTGATGATAACTGGGTAGTTACAAAAACTCAACATCAATTTTGGGCAAGCGGTATGACAATGCCAGTCAGAAACGGGCGAAAAACTGTTATTGGATATGAAAAAATCATTCGTGACGCAACAGAAGCAAAACAAGTACAAGAAAGAAGGGATGATTTTATCAGCATTGCAACACACGAGATTCGTACTCCTGTCACTACTATGAATGCATATTTTGGTGTTTTGGAAAAACGATTGCATGCAAATAAGAATTTCAAAGAATTGTTTTTGTTTGAGAAAGTTAACGAGCAACTAAAAAAACTCACAGTACTTATTAAGGATTTATTGGATGTGAGCCGCGTACAAAATCAGCAATTGCCCATCAATAAAGAATTGTTGCATATAGACGAAGTGTTGCATGAAACTGTAAGTGATATTCAGCAAGCTTCCAAAGAACATAAAATTGTCTTACATGATTCTCCAAATGCATTTGTGTATGCTGATAAAAGTAGAATAAGTCAGGTGATTAGTAATTTACTTTCTAATGCAATAAAATATTCTCCGCAGGAAAAAAACGTAATTGTTTCGGCAGAAAAAGAAAGCAAGAATATTAAAATAGCTGTTACAGATTTTGGAAGTGGCCTTACCAAAGAAAATCAAGAAAAAGTATTTGATCGTTTTTATCGTGCTACTTCACATCAGAATGGTAGTGTAGGAGGAGGACTTGGACTGGGACTGTTTATCGCTCGAGAAATTGTTCATCAACACCACGGAACTATTGGTGTGACAAGTGAAATAGGGAAAGGATCAACCTTCTTCTTTACACTTCCACTTTCTCAGACAACGAAAAAAAGTTATACTAGAAAAAAGGAAAGAAAGTGAGGTGAAGCATATGGATCAAAAAATGTATCAAAAATCTTGTGATGACGCACAATGTGGATTTTTAGTAAAAAGTCATAATAAAAATGAAGTTATTGAAATGATTAAAATGCATGCAAAAAATGTGCATAATCTTGACGTTCCAGATAACGAAATTTCGCAAAAAGTCCAAGAGGTATAGAGATTAGGGAATAAAAAGTTCATAGTCCATGTTTCGTTCATAGTTCATAGTTTGGTCGAGGGTAATATCTAAGATTTAACAATAATGGATTAAACTTGAGACTATATTAAAGAATCATAATTGACGAAGGGGATATTACGCGTTACACTGGAAGTAATGGGAGTTATTAAAAATTTCGACCAACTTGCAGTATCTAAAGAACGCAAAATTGTATTACAACTTGTTGAAGAAGCACTTGCTTCCGTTGCTCCATCATATGTATTTAATCAACATGTACAAAGAAGTGGTGACCTCCTAACTATTCAAGGGGAAGTATTTGACTTATCAAAATTTGAGAAGGTATTTGTTGTTGGTTTTGGGAAAGGGTCGTCTGGTATTTGCAAACTTCTTGAGCAGGTTTTGGGCGATAAGTTAACTGCAGGATGGGATATAGACGTTGTGGATGAGAGTATGGAAAAAATCTCTTACACCAAAGGAACTCATCCACTTCCTTCTCAAATAAATATTGATTTCACAGAAAAAGTTTTGCAACAAACAACAGGTCTTACAGAAAAGGATCTTGTTTTGGTCGTTGTTTGCGGGGGAGGATCGGCACTTTTTGAGTCTTTACATAAAGAAAGTCTTGAAACATTAGACACTATTTCAACGGCACTTCTTCGCAGTGGCGCAACGATATCGGAAATGAATGTTATACGAAAGCATCTGTCTAAAGTTAAAGGTGGAGATTTTGCCAAACACCTGTATCCTTCAACTGTTGCGACACTAATATTTTCTGATGTTCCTGGTAGTGATTTGTCAGTCATTGCATCAGGCCCGACTGTGATGGATCATACAACTCTTGAACAGGCAATGGAAATTATAAAAAAATACGATATACAAACTGCTGTTCCAAATATTCATGATTTACTTCTTGATTTGCCCCGTGACGAAAAGTATTTTGCTCATGTACATAACTTACTTATTGTTAGTAACCAAACAGCTCTTGATGCAATGAGTAAAAAAGCAACTGATTTAGGACTACATCCAAGAATTTATTCTGATAAATTTCAAGGAGATGCTAAATTAGTTGGAAAAGATTTAATTAATGAATGCAAAGCGGGAGAAGTTTTGTTAGTTGGTGGAGAGACGACAGTTCATGTGACGGGAAAAGGAAAAGGTGGAAGAAATCAAAGTTTGGTTGTAGCTGCACTTCCTTTTTTACATGACTCAGCAGTTCTTGCTTCCTTTAGCACAGATGGTCAAGATTTTTACTATTTTACCGGTGCAATAGGAGATGAACATACCCTTATTAAGGCAGTTGCATTAGGTCTTGATGCAAAAAGTTTTTTAGACGATGATAACTGTTATGAATTTTTACAAAAGGTAGGAGATGGTATCTTTACTGATAAATTAGAATCAAATGTTTCTGACTTAATGATTGTATTCAAACCATAGTTTCAATAAAGCAATATGAATAATGAATTAAGTAAAAAGATGCATAATTCGTAATGCATTTTGCATAATGCATATGACTGAAAAAGAAATTCTTGAATTACAATTGAAAGCGAATACTGTTCGCCAACTTATTATCGGTAGTCTCGTTACTGCTGCTTCTGGGCATTCAGCAGGTCCTTTAGGTATGTCAGATATTTTTGCCGCAATGTATTTTTATCTTCTCAAACACGACTCCAAAAATCCTGATTGGGAAGAAAGAGATAGACTGATTCTTTCTAATGGACATATTTGTCCTGTACGGTATGCTGCTATGGCACTTGCTGGATATTTTCCAATTGAAGAGCTTCAGACACTTCGTAAGATTAATTCCAGATTACAGGGACATCCGCACAGAACTGTTTTATCTGGCCTTGAGACAACATCTGGTCCTCTTGGAGAAGGTTTGTCTCAATCAGTTGGTATTGCCCTGGCGGGAAGAATGGACAAAAAAGATTATTATGTATATTGTTTAACATCAGATGGGGAACACCAAGAAGGACAAACATGGGAAGCTGCCATGATGGCAGGAAAATACAAATTATCTCATTTGGTTCAAATAATAGATCGCAACAAAATCCAAATTGATGGTTCAACAGAAGATGTTATGCCTCTTGAACCATTCAAAGCAAAATATGAATCATTTAATTGGGATACAATAGAAATTGATGGAAATGATATGAAGCAAATTATTGACGCAGTTGAGAAAGCAAAAAAATCTACAGATAAACCAACAATTATTATTGCAAATACCATTCCTGGCAAGGGAGTAAGCTTTATGGAAAATGACTACACTTGGCATGGAAAACCACCAAATAAAGAAGAAGCAGAAAAGGCAATGGGAGAATTGAAGAAGATAGAGGAAGAGTTAAATAATAAGATAAATTCAATTTAAAATTTATAGTTCAGAGTTAAGAATTATTTCTAAAACCTTAATTGTGAATTCTAAATTTTAAATTCTAAATTTATGTTAAATCCATACTTACATTTAAATCAAAAATTATTCGATACTGATGTCGAGCAAAAACCTACACGTGATGGATTTGGGACAGGAATAGTTGCGCTAGGGGAAAAAGACCCAAACGTTGTTGTGATGACTGCAGATCTTTCGGAATCAACTCGTGCAGACGGATTTGCAAAGAAATTTCCCGAGAGATTTTTTGATGTTGGCGTTGCCGAACAAAATATGGCATCAGTTGCTGCTGGGATGGGAGTTACTGGGAAAACAGTTTTTGTTTCCTCATACGCAACATTTAACCCAGGTCGAAATTGGGAACAAATCAGAACAAATGTTGTCTATAACGAAGCAAATGTAAAAATTGCGGGACATCATAGTGGTATTATGACAGGCCCAGATGGTGCAACACACCAAGCAACAGAAGATATTGCAACAGTCAGGGTATGGCCTGGAATGAGTGTGTATGTCCCGTGCGACGCAATTGAAGCAAGAAAAGCAACAATTGCTGCAGGAGAGAAATATGGTCCTGCATACCTTCGATACACACGTGATAAAACTCCAATTATGACAACAGAAGATACGCCTTTTGATAAAAAAGTTCAAACATTTTGGATAACAGAAAAACCTCAAGTAACAATTTTTGGGATGGGATATATGCTGTTTTACGCGCTTTTAGCTGCAAAAGAATTAGAGCAAGAAGGAATACAAGTACTTGTGGCAAACGTCTCAACAATTAAGCCACTGGACGTAGAGGGAGTTCTCAAACTTGCAAATCAAACCGGTGCGGCGGTAAGTGTTGAGGATCATCAGGTGATGGGAGGGTTGGGAAGTCTTTTGGCAGAGACATTTGCAAAAAATCATCCAGTTCCAATGGAATTTATTGGACTGCAAGATACATTTGCAGAATCTGGCAAACCCGGAGAATTGGTAGAAAAGTATGGAATGGGAAAAGATGCAATTAAGGAAGCAGTGAAGAGAGTGATTGGAAGAAAGTAGCAATAAATTGTTTCATTGTTAACAATTTAGCAATAGAACAATGAAATAAAGACATGACAAAAATTACTTGGTGTGCTTATAATATAATATGGATCAAGAATTGCTCAAAGAACTTCAGTCAATAATAAAAGGTGATGTTGCTTTTGATGATCAAACGCTCATGACATATAGTCATGATGCCTCACTTTTTGAAGTAAAGCCGCAAGTTGTTGTCTTCCCAAAACATGAGGAAGATGTTAAGAATTTAGTTAAGTTTGTTAATAAGCACAAGAAAGATCATTCTGAATTATCTCTTACTGGTCGTGCTGCTGGGACAGATATGGGAGGAGGATCAATCAATAGTTCAATTACAGTCGCATTTGGAAAATATTTTAATCATCCACCAGTTATCAATGGTTCGGTTGTGACAACAGAACCAGGTGTTTTTTATCGAGATTTAGAACCAGAAACCCTCAAAAAAAATCTTATCTTTCCATCTTATCCTGCGTCACGAGGGTTGTGTGCGATGGGTGGAATTGTTAACAATAACTCTGGAGGAGAGAAGTCTCTTATGTATGGCAAAACTGAAAATTACGTAAATCGTATCAAGGTGGTGCTTCGAGATGGAAATGTATATGAGTTAAAACCGCTTTCTGAAGAAGAGTTAAAAAAGAAAATGGAACAACAAAATGTAGAAGGGGAAATATATTCTAAAATGTACAAATTAATTACTGATAATTGGGAAGCAATTGCTGCTGCCAAACCAAAAGTGAGTAAAAATTCTGCTGGATACTTTTTATGGAATGTGTGGAATCCGGAAACAAAAATTTTTGACTTAACTAAATTATGGACAGGAGCACAAGGAACACTTGGACTTATGCTTGAAGCGGATTTACAGCTTGTTCCCGTACACAAACATAGAGAAATGGAAATTATTTATTTGCATAATTTAGATCATTTAGGACAGATTATTGATGCTGTTTTGCCCTTGAAACCTGAAAGTTTTGAATCCTATGATGATAATACACTCAAACTTGCTCTTAAATTTTTCCCTGAATTTGCGCAACAACTTGGACTGAGTGGAATGGTTCAAGCTGGGCTCGCATTTTTCCCTGCATTTATGGAAATGTTTGTTGGAAGATTACCAAAACTTATTTTGCAAGTTGATTTTACCAGTGACGATCCTGAAGAATTAAAAATGAAGATTTCTCAACTCCGAGAAAAATTAAAACCGTTACATCCTGAAACTCGAATTGCATATGATGATGCAGAAAAAAAATATTGGTTAGTAAGGCGTGAGAGTTTTAATCTCTTAAGAAAAAAGATTCGAGATAAACACACAGCACCATTTATTGATGATTTTGTTATTCAACCACAATATATTGCAGAGGTAGTTCCACAGGTAACGGATATTTTGAAAAAACATCCTGAATTTATTTTCACTGTTGCGGGACATGTAGGGGATGGAAATTTTCATATTATTCCACTTGTCGACATTAAAAATCCTAAAGTGAGGACTGCAATTCCCGAGATTTCCAAGCAAGTGTATGAAATCGTTGCAAAATATAAAGGATCAATTACCGGCGAACACAACGATGGATACATTCGTACACCTTTCTTAGAGCAAATGTATGGCAAGCAAATTGTAGACCTTTTTGCAGAAACAAAAAAGATTTTTGACCCTGAAAATATTTTCAACCCCGGCAAAAAAGTGGGTGGAACACTTGAGTTTGCCATGGATCATATTCGAACGAATTGGTAATTTCTTATGAGTGCACGTTCTAAAAAACCAAATGGATTTGTTATTTTTTTGATTGTTGTTTTGATACTCGTCGGCGGCGTATGGCTTAATTTTTTTATAAGAGCGCATTCATTTTATTCCCCAACTCTGATTGATACTCTTCATCCTACGTTAAAATAATTTCTTTTTTTAATTGGATTATTTGTTAATTTTTATGGTATCTTTGATACATGGAACAAGATCCGTTAATTCTTCTTAAAAAATATAAATATTATTCTTGGATTGTTATTCTGGGAATACTTGTGTATGCAAATAGTTTGTTTAATGGATTTATTTGGGATGATAAAACATATATCATAAATAATCCTCAAGTTCATTCGCTTTCGTGGAATTTATTATTTGGGCAAAATTGGTTTAACAGTGCAGGTTTTTATCGGCCAATTCCAGCACTTTATTTTGCGTTTTTATATAGTCTGTTTAGTAACACTTCGTTTTTTTACCATATTTTCCAAGTTGATTTACATATTGTTAATACAGTATTGTTGTTTATTTTGTTTAAAAAATTTTTTAATAAAAATCTATCATTTTTTCTTTCTCTTATTTTTTTAGTACATCCTGTTAATACAGAATCTGTTAGCTATATTGCATCAAGCGCAAGTGTCATTTTTTTCTTTTTTGGCATAACTGCACTGCTTTTGAGTTTGCAAGAAAATCTTTCACGGAAAAAATATGTTCTCATTTTTTTCCTACTCCTTTTGTCTCTTATGACAAAGGAAACAGGGATATTATTTATTTTTCTTGTGCTTTTAATTCGCTTTATCCCTAAAAAGGGGAAGTATGTTTTATTTACAGTAGGTTCGATACTAACGATTTGTATATATACCATTATGAGAATTGGTGTTATCGGGACGACCTACGTACGACAGAATACCGTTCCAATTATGCAGCTTTCATTTATGCAGCGACTTTTTCATATACCCGCAATTATTTGGTATTATCTAACAATCTCTTTTTTCCCTCTTCGCCTTTCTGTTTCTCAAAATTGGACATTACCAACACTAACTTTTAAGAATTTTTTCTTACCAATTAGTGGAGAAGTTTTTTTACTAATAATTGGTGCGTTTTATATGCAATTTTTTCTCAAAAAAAACAAACTACTTTTTCTTTTCTTTTTTATTTGGTTTGCTTTCGGTATTGGGATGTTAGTGCAAATTGTTCCACTGGACATGACAGTTGCAGATAGGTGGATGTATTTTCCACTGGTTGGTTTGCTAGGAATGATAGGAATTTTAGTATTACAATTTAGAGTTCAGAATTCAAAATTAAAAATGTTTGGAGTGGTCACAAGTGTTTTAATAATTTCTCTTCTTTCTTTTCGCACTATTTTTCGCAATGCAAATTGGATAGATGCAGAAACGCTTTACCAACATGATATTGCAATTTCTGATGACTATAATAAAGAAGATGGACTTGCTGCAGAACTTATCGCACAGGGAAAATTTGATGAAGCACTAACACACGCAAAACAGTCTGTATATCTTTTTAAAAATTTTGCCAATGTTAACGACTTAGGAGTTATCTATCAGCATAAAGGAAATATTGTGCTTGCAAAAAAGTACTATCAAGAAGCAATTTCACTTCATCCGGGAACAATTTCTCCTTTTGTTAATCTTGCAACAGTGTATGCATTACATGACAACCCTTCTTTAGCAATACCAATTATAAAAAACACGCTTATTCGGGAATATCCCTCTGTTTCGAGATTTTGGGTGTTGTTAGCAATTGCGCAGTATAGAATAGGTCATACAAGCAATGCATTAGCATCTGCGCAAAAAGCATATTCGTTGTCAAATACCCTACAATCCCAGTACATTCTAGAAATTATTGAACAACATGTGCCAATGGGAAAAGTGGATGTTTCTCAACTAGAATAATGTTATCAATTATTTACAATGCAGATGTGAGTGAGTTTGGATCTATTTAAAAAATTCTTCTTCAAATTTATCCCATCGTGCGAGAGCCTTTTTAAGAGATAAAATTTGCAAAAGATATCGAAGATAAACAAGTTGCAGAAGTACCCATCCAAAAAATCCATCTAAGTGAATGTTAAACATGAGTTCGGCTGTTGCAAATTTACCTTTCAGTGGAACAATATATCCAAAATGTCTATATTTATAATTGATATATTGCTTTCCTTGTAGGCCGCGAATAGCATTTTCCGCAGCAATAGCTCCTTGCTCTTCTGCAACTTGTGCGACATTTGGTATTGGCTCTTGTGTTTTTTTATCAATAAATCCTGCAATATCTCCTGCTGCAAAAATATTTTCATACCCTTCAACTTGTAAATAATCATTCACCAAAAGTTGTCCTCTTTTATTAACAGGCAGATCGCTTTTTGCTGCAATGCTATTTGCTTCTACTCCTCCTGTCCAGATAAGAATTGTGTAAGGGTATACCTTGCCATCGTCTGTATGCACTTCAGTCTTCGTGACTTCTTTAATGTGTCCACCAAAAGCAAATGAGACATTTGGATTTTTTAGTCTTTTCTCTGCAAGACGAGAAACATGCGGATCCAATTCTTTTAAGAGTCTGTCAGAGCCTTGAATAATTGTTATATCCAGACAATCTCTGTCTAAATTATGCTGTTTGGCAAGCTTATCTTTATAATTGAGAAGTTCTGCAGCAATTTCTGTTCCGGAAAATCCACCACCACCGATCACTACATTAACTTTTCTCTGACATACGCCCATCTCGCAGCACATATTTTTAATGGCATTTTTAATTTGTAATGCATCTTTCATGGATTTCATCGGAATGCTGTATTCTTCCAGTCCAGGAATATGCATGTATGCGGGTTGACTGCCAAGGGCAATAATAAGATAGTCGTAGGAAATTGTTTTGTGATCTTCAAGTTCGACAATTTTTTCAAGAGCAGTAATTCTTTTTACGCCATCTCTCAAATAGGTAATTCTGTGATCGAAAATTTCGGTAAATGGAATTGCTACATTTCGTTGGGGTTCTTCTGATGTTGCCACTTCGTATAGTGAAGGAGTAAATGTATGGTATGGATTTTTATCAATTACTGTAATTTGAATGTTATTTTTCTCAATATGATCTATGTATTTTTTAAAGCGAATTCCTGCTGCAACACCAGCAAAACCTCCACCCAAAATAACAATATGTTTCATATTCCTATACTAGCAAGAGT
>PPGL01000021.1 GCA_003173915.1 Candidatus Levyibacteriota bacterium
GTGAAGAAATAATTGCTGCAACGCCCAGGATACCAGCAATTGCAATCATCATCCATAAAAGGAGTTTGCCCATGTGGCTATTATAACCGTGAAAGATTGAAGATTCAAGATTTAAGATTTATGAAGATAAGAGAAGTTATGGATTATGGTAAGAAAATATGGTATACTTGAGATAAGTAAAAATTCAAGAGTAAAAGTCAAAAGACTTTGTCATTCTGAGTGAAACGAAGAATCTCTGTTGATTGAAGAAGATCCTTCACTTCGTTCAGGATGACATTTTGAGTTAAAACATTCTTAATTCATAATTCTTGATTATAAATTCTTAACATATGGCTGATACAACACCACGACACGCAGAACTCGATAAGATCCGAAATATCGGTATCATTGCTCATATTGATGCAGGAAAGACAACCACTACGGAGCGAATTCTTTTTTACACTGGACGTACCTACAAAATTGGAGATATTGATGAAGGAAATACTCAAATGGACTGGATGGAGCAAGAAAAAGAGCGTGGCATTACCATTGTGTCTGCTGCAACAACTGCATTCTGGAAAGATTATCGCATCAACATTATTGACACTCCCGGCCACGTTGACTTTACTGCAGAAGTTGAGCGTTCTCTGAGAGTTCTTGATGGAGGTATTACCGTTCTTGATGCAGAAGAAGGTGTGCAATCACAGTCTGAGACAGTATGGCGACAGGCAGATAAGTATAAAGTTCCAAGACTTTGTTTTGTCAACAAAATGGACAAACTCGGCGCAGACTTTTTAGCAACAGTAAAATCTATTGAAGAGCGACTTGGGGCAAATCCAGCAATTATGGTGTTACCAATTGGAAGTGAAAATACCTATGTTGGAAATGTTGATCTTCTGACACGACAAACGATTAGATGGGGATCAGATGAACTTGGTGCAAAATTTGACATTTCTGATGAAATTCCCGCAGATATGAAAGACCAAGTTGAAGAGTATCGACAAAAACTTATTGAAAAAATTGCAGAGACAGACGATCAATTACTCGAAAAGTATTTAGGAGGACAAGAGCCAACTGTTGAAGAATTAAAAAAAGCACTTCGCGCAGCAGTTATTGCATATAAATTAGTTCCAATCTATGCAGGAACATCCCTTCGTAACAAAGGGGTTCAGCCACTTCTTGATGCTGTTATTGATTATCTTCCATCTCCTGTTGATCTTGGGAAAGTCACCGGAACAAATCCAAAAACAGAAGCGGCAGAAGAAAGAAAATTAATTCCTGAAGAAGCTCTTTGCGGACTTGCTTTCAAAATTCAAATTGATCCACATGTTGGTAAGTTGACATACTATAGAGTCTATTCTGGAAAAGTTACATCTGGTTCATACATTTACAATTCAACAAAAGGAATTACAGAGCGCGTTGGCCGCATTCTTCTTATGCATGCAAACACTCGTGAGGAAATTAAAGAAGCATTTGCAGGAGAAATTGTTGCCCTTGTTGGACTGAAAGACACCATCACTGGAGATACGCTTTGTGATGAAAAAGCACCAATAGTCTTAGAAAAAATTACTTTCCCAGAGCCAGTTATTTCTTTGGCAATCGAACCAAAAACAAAAGTTGACCAGGAAAAACTTGGACTTGCACTGAAAAGACTCACCGAAGAAGATCCAACATTCCAAGTTAAAACAAATCACGAAACAGGACAAACAATTATTTCAGGAATTGGAGAATTGCAACTTGAAATTATGGTTGACCGCATGAAACGAGAATTTAGTGTTTTGGCAAATGTTGGAGCACCACAAGTTGCATACAAAGAAACAGTAAATAAACAGGCCGAAGCAGAGGGAAAGTATATCAAACAATCCGGAGGCCGTGGACAATATGGTCACTGTTTCCTGAGGATTGAGCCAAAGCCTCGTGGTGAAGGCTTTGAATTTGTAAACGCAATCAAAGGAGGAGCAATTCCTGCAGAATTTATTACTTCTGTTGAAAAAGGTGTAAAAGAATCAATAGACAACGGAGTGCTTTTGGGGTATCCAGTCGTAGATGTTAAGGTTACGTTGTATGATGGGTCCTATCACGATGTTGATTCCTCTGATGTTGCTTTCAAAATTGCAGCATCCATGGCATTCCAATCTGCGAGTAAAAAAGCAGATCTGGGACTTTTGGAGCCAGTGATGCTTGTTGAGGTAACAACGCCTGCAGAATACATGGGAGATATTATTGGAGACCTTTCTTCAAAGCGTGCACAAATCATGGGAACAGAAGAGCGTTCTCGTGCAACGATTATTAAAGCAATGGTTCCTCTTGCCGAACTTTCTGGTTATGCAACACAACTTCGAAGTATGTCCAAAGGTCGCGCATCCTATTACATGGAGCCTTCTCACTACGAAACTGTTCCACAAAATATTGTCCAACAACTGTTGGCAAAGTCTACCTTCACTGGAAGAGTTGAGGCATAAAACTTCTTAAAGCTTGCACATTGATTGTTTAAGGTTTATATTTCTTACACTATGAAAGTTATTGGTTTTTTTGCATTACTTATTGTTTTATTTTTCTCTTTATTTAAAATTTGGCATGCAGATTTGAGCAATAATGTTTTGGGCGTGGCACTAATGGTATTGCTTTTAGCATTGTTCTCGGATTTGCAAAAGTTTAATTTCTGGGGACTTACTGGTGAAAAGAAAGAAGAAAAAGAATTACAAAAAGAAGTGGGTAAAGCACCAATAACTCCAAAAAATGCACCAAGAGTAAAACCTGCAGATGTGAAAGAAGCACAAAAACAAACACAGTTTCCGTTAATGGATACTACTCAAGGAAATTTTCTTGCGTTAGCTTTTGAAATAGAACGACTGCTTCGCGTTGCAGCTGCTGTTTTATCAAACAAAATAGTTCCTTCAAACAGCAACAGAGCAAGTATCATAAAGATTCTTAAGGAGAATGGTTTGCTGAGTGAAGATGGAGAAAAACAAATAGAACTCATTACTTGGCTTAGAAACATGCTTGTTCATGGGCGAGCAAAAGAAGTAAGTGCAGCGGGTCTTGCAAATGGATTTACTGTTGCAGAAACACTCTATACAGAATTAAAAAATTGGCTGGAAGGGGGTGTAAACAATGGATAAAAAACAAGAAAATAATGTTCAACTAAACATTAATCTCGATACAACGCCGGTACTTTATACAGACAATATTATTATGAATATCAACGAAGATGGTGTTGTTTTAAATATTGGACAGGTTTTATTTAGTACAAATCAAATGCGAATTGTCAGTAGAATCGGTATGAGTAAAGAACATGCAAAAAAATTTGTCAAAGAATTTAGCAAACTTCTTGCACTTACCGAAGGGCAAGCACAAACAGGAGAAAAAACGCAAAATTAGTCAAAGTGTCCTATAGCTTGACAGCGGCATTTTTTGTGCTATAATGAATGTAACAAGTTAATAAAAGCGTTGATTGGGAATTCCCGCCCATGAGCTGACTACGACGAGTAGGTCCGGAGGCGAAACCGTAAAAGTCCGCAACGTGTGTCGAAATTTCGGAGCACGTCATGAATGAGGTAACTCATTATTCTGACGTACTCGCTAAGGCGAGTTTTTTGTTGGAAGAGTTACAATGCAAGGTGGTACAGTTTAAAAACCCTTGTAAGATCAGTAGTTTGTTACTGGTTTTGCAAGGGTTTTTTTGTGAAAGGAAAAGTTATGAATACTAAAAAAATAGCAGTAGTAAAATTTGGAAGTAGTGTTGTGACAACCAAGCGAGGCAGGCTGGATTTATTTCAAATGTCTCAAGTTGCCAAACAAATAAAAATACTTCACGAATATGGAGTTGGGATTGTTTTGGTAATTTCCGGTGCAGTTACATGTGGTATGGGCGTTTGTAATAAAAGTTTTGCAAGTACCGAAGAAAAAAGTCTTTTTGCAGGAATTGGGCAAGTCCATATTATTTCACAACTACAATCAGTTTTCGAGAAAGCGGGAATGCAAATTTGCCAACTATTACTGACAAAAAATGATTTATCTGAAAAGCAAGCAAAGAAAAAACTGATCCAAACAATGCACCTGGCATATAAAAATAATATTGTTTTAATTGCAAATGAAAATGACATTGTAGAACTTAATAGTTTTGGTGGAAATGATTATCTTGCGTTAGATATTGCATCTTTAGTTATGGCAAATTATCTAGTTTTATTAACCAGTGTAGAAGGAGTATACGACAAAGATATGCATGTTATAAAAGAACTCTCTAACTACAGAAGCATTGCATCTCTAGAAAATACAAGCACTGGTATTGGTGGAATGCAAACAAAAATTATCGCTGCAAAAAGTGCCGCAAAAAAAGGAATACACACGACAATTGCCAACGGGCAAACTAAGGACATTTTGACAAGAGTTTTATTGAATAACGAAAAGATTGGGACACAAGTGATTTAAAAATATATGAAATATTTATTACTCAAACATTTAAAAAAAATTAAAAGATCATCACAAGAATTAATAAAACTTTCTGCAGAAAAGAGAGAAGCAGTTTTGGTGAAAATTGCAGAAGAATTAAAAAACCATAAAGAAGAAATTTTAGAAGCGAATAAAAAAGATGTTTTGGAAACAAAGAAAAAAGGTGAAACAACTGCATTTATTGATAGATTAACACTTTCTGAAAAAGGATTTGATGGAATGGTTGGACAGTTATTGTCAGTTGCAAAGCAAGAAGACGTGTTGGGAGAAATAATTGAAGAGCGAATTTTGGAAAATGGTATTGTTCTTAAAAAAAAGCGTTTTTCGCTTGGGGTGATTATGATGATTTATGAGTCACGTCCAAATGTGACTATAGATGTTATCGGTATTTGTATTAAATCAGGGAATGCAGTTATTTTAAAAGGTGGATCAGAAGCTCTCCATACAAACACAGTCTTAGTTCGTTGTGTTCACACAATTCTAAAAGAATATTTCATTAGCACTAATACTGTTACATTTTTAGATTCCGTTTCGCATCAAGATGTGTCAGATATCCTCAAACAAACAGAGTATATTGATATGGTTATTCCTCGTGGAAGTTATGCGCTTACTTCAGCAATTGCAAAAGAGTCAAGAATTCCTGTTATGTATCACGCAAGCGGAGGGGCTCGTATGTATGTTGATAAAAGTGCAAATATAAAGCAAGCCCTTGAAATTTGTATCAATGCAAAAACACAACGCACAGGTGTGTGCAATGCTTTAGATATTGTTATTGTTCATAAAAAAAATGCAAAAGAGTTCTTATTTCTATTAACAAAGGAGCTAAAAAAACGGAAGCTAGAACTTAGAGCAGATAGAAAAGCAATGGCTGTCATCCTGAATTTATTTCAGGATCTTCTTGTTTCTGAGGGGATTCCGGATCAAGTCCGGAATGACAATTTAATAATAAAGAAAGCAGAGAATAAAGATTTCTCTACAGAATTTTTAGATGCAATTCTTGCTGTGAAAGTAGTCGATAGTGCAAAGGAAGCAATAAGATTTATTGAACATACAACTCATCATCATACAGAAATTCTTGCAGCAGAAGAAGCAAAAGTAATAGACGAGTTTATTAATACAATTGATTCAGCGGCGCTTATGATTAATTGTTCAAGTAGACTTCATGATGGTGGAGAGTTTGGTTTAGGAGCAGAAATGGGAATTGCAACAGGAAAACTGCATGCAAGAGGTCCTGTTGGGGTAAAGGAATTAACAACATACAAATGGATTGCAATAGGATGCGGACAGGTGAGAAAATAAATATATGATTCACAAAAAAATTGCAGTTATAGGTGGTGGGAAAATGGGACAAGCAATTGCCCAGGGGCTTCTTTACAAAAAAATAGTTTCTGAAAATGAGTTGATTATTACAACTTCTCAAACAGGTAATAATAGAGAAGCAGTGATGAAATCTGATATTGTTATTTTGACCATAAAGCCACAAGTAATGATAGATGTACTTGAACAAATAAGAGATGTTGTTCAAAAAAACCAATTAATTATTTCTATCGCTGCGGGAATAAAAATTAATTCAATAGAAAAAACTCTTCGGAAAAATAGAAATGACGAGTTTGCTATTGTTCGTGTAATGCCAAATCTTGCAGCACAGGTTGGAGAATCTATGAGTGTGTGGTTTGCAAATAAATATGTTTCAACAGATCAAAAATTCTTGATCAAAGCAATTCTCTCGGCAATTGGAGTTGAGCTAGAATTGTCAAGTGAAGACAAGATAGATTTAGTAACCCCAATTTCTGGAAGCGGTCCTGCGTACATTTTTTTGATTACCGAACTTCTTGAGCAAGCTGCAAAAAAATATGGATTTACAGATCAGGAAGCAAAACTAGTCGCAATGCAAACACTTATTGGTACTGTTGAAACGCTTAAAGAATCAAAGAAATCTGCAAAAGAATTACGAGAAGCAGTCACATCAAAGGGTGGTATAACACAAGAAGTATTAGAATCATTTGCAAAAGATAATTTTGAAGAAATTTTTCTTTCTGGAATTACAGCTGGATACAAACGGGCAAAAGAATTAGGGGAGAAATAAATCTACTTTAATTCGTATAAATATTGTTGTGCTGGATCGTAAGAGGCAATAAGTTGGTAATGATCTTTTGTACATTCAGTAAGTCGCCACACTTTGCAAAATGTTTCCACATCCTCTGCTTTAAGTACTAATTTTGTTATATTTTCCTTCTCTAATTTTGTGAAAGAATCTCTTGGGGAAATAAAAAAATGAACGTCGTGGGGAATAAAATTTGCATATAGAAAACCAAAACCCTCAGCTCTTCCAAGAATATCAACACCAACTGTGTCTCGTTTTGAAATGTGCGAAGAGAATAAATGATTAAAATCATAATAACTCAAACCATCAACAACAAGTACTCGAGTTAAGTACGCATTTGTATCTGCCCAGCCCAATCCATACGGTAAAATTAAAGCAGTGCTAATAAAGTAGTAAGCAAGTAGCAAAAATGAAAAAAAACATATTGCTAAGAAAAATAATTTATTTTTTGTGAAAGCTTTAGGAAGATCTCTTGCTGTTAAAGATAAAATACTAAAAAGGAATAATAAGAATCTTCCGAAGAAATAAAGAATTGGTAAAAATAAATAATTCGCAAAGAGTAATACTGCTAATACTAGGTAATTGCTAGACTTTATTCTTTTGATAAGAATAAATACGATTACGGTCAAAAAAGAAAAAATAACAAAAGGATTATAATTAATAATCAAGCCTAATGCTTTACTTTTTATAGTAGATAGGGAGAATAGTTGACTTATTAAAGAAGTAATTGACAACCCTTCAGCAGCGGGAAAGAAAAGTGATCCAGTAAGTATAAATGATCGAAGATACCAGAGAGATGGAAAAATGAGAGCAATAAAAAAAAATAAAGAAGCAAATTGTATTTTTTGTTTTTTCGTAGCGATGAGAATATATGTAATTATTGCTGGAAGCAGAGGTAATACTTGGATTTTTGATGCCAGAGCTCCACTAAAAAGAATAGCGGAGATAAAAATATCTTTTTTAGAGAGTTGCTTTTTAACTAATATTGATAGTGATAAAATCCAACAGAAAAGACATTGTGCATCAACATATCCAGAAGACATTAAATGAACAACAGTGAAGGAACTCGCGAAAAACAGTGCTGGAAATATATAATATAAAACAGCCTGTTTTTTATTAATTACTGATGATACAACAAGTAACGCTAAAAAAGTAAGAATATAAAATGTAAAATGGATTACACGTGAAGCGTTTTCCAATTGCAGCAATTGGGTGATAATATATATCATTTGTCCAAGTTGCGGAGTTGTTAAATACAGAAGAATTCCTTCTGGTTTTTCCATAAGTGAATGGATTCGAATATATTCTTGCGGATAATCATGATGATAATAAGTAGCGTCAGAATTTATCTCAGGAACAAGTAATCGAAGAAAACCTACCGTTAAAAATAGGAGCAGTGTAATTGTTAATAATCTATTTTCTTTCCACATCTTTTGGAAAAGCATACCCCACTGTTTTTTGGTATCTATAAAATTTTTCATTTCAAGAGGAATAAAAGAGAAAATTAAAACAATGATTGTATAACAAGAAATAATAGTTGGAGTGAGTATTGAAAAAAGTCCGAGTATAAAAATACCAGTTGAGAAAAAAATGTGTCCAAGTGCGATCTTAATTAAAGAATCCTGCAGTGCTTGAGAAGAATATTTAAGCAATTTGATAATCTTTTCTCCAAAGAAAAATAAAAAAACTATGTATACAAATACAAAGAGGATTGAAAAAAAGAAATTAACAAAAGATTGCAATGAAAATGTTATGCCAATGAAATCCTGCTTAAGTAAAATAAGATTTGTAATAAATGTAGACAAGATATTTGGCATAGTTTTAGTTAGTATACTATAAAATAGTAGCAGTTATGATGATCATCGAATTTTGTATAGATACTGCCCTGCAGGAGGATAAACTGCAAGTAGTTTATACGAATTTATTGAACAATCTGTTAATTCCCACAAAGTACAAAACCATTGTATATCGCCATGTTTAATGAGTAATTTACTGATTCCTGCTTTTTTTAAATTAGTAAAGGAACCATGAAGTTTAAGGACATAAAATACGTCTTCATGTGTGAAATTTGCATACAGAAATCCATTAATTGTGTATGTTCCAACAAGATCATTTGTAGAAATATAAGGAGAAAATAGCATATCAAAATCATAATAGCTTGCATTATTTCGTGCTAAAACTCGGGTTAAATAATGATTAGTATTCGCCCATGTTAGGCCATATGGAAGAATAAGTGTAGCGTTAATAAAATAATATCCAAACATAACAATACATGTTGACCAAAGTGTAATCTGATAATACTTATTTCTATAAATTGAGAGAGGGAGTTGTGTCACAAGTGTCGAAAATATACTAAACGCAAATAATAAATAACGTCCAGTGTAATAATATAAAGGAAGTATTAGATAATTGGCGACAAGAAAAAGATTCAAACAGGTGAGAGTTGAAAAAGAAAAGGTTTTTCTGCGATTATATAGAAAAGAGATCAGTGCTAATGCTATCGAAATAAGTATAAAAGGATTGAAGTTGATAAACAGACCAATAATTTTTGTTTTGATAATTGATAAAGAGAAATATTGGGGAAGCAAATTAATTAATGTATGAGTTGAAATACTTGCATAAAATATTTGACCTGTGATAAGTAATGATCGAATATACCAGAGAGAAGGAAAGGCAAATGCTAAGAAAATAAACCAAACAATATAATGCAAAACATTTCGCTTTAGTTGAAAGACTAAAAAACAAATAAATATTATAAAAAAAGATAGTCCTTGAATTTTTGACGCAAGTAGTCCACCAAATAAAATTGCTGTAATGATGACAGTTTGTTTGGTAAGTGGAGTATCAACTAATAAAGAAAAAATTAATGTCCACAAAAAAATCCATTGGGTGTCAGCATATCCTGATCCAATCAACCCAAGTACTGTAGGTGATGCGGTAAATAAAAGTGCAGGTAATACACTAACTTGAGTTATTTTTTTTCTCGCTCCAATATATAAGAAAACTAATATTGCACAAAGAAAAAAGAAAAAGTGAATAATTCTCAGAGATGGGACCAAATGAAAAAATAGCATAATAACATAGAGCATTTGTGCAAGTTGTGGAGTCATAAGAAAAATCTGACTTCCTTTTGGAAATTCCATAAGTGAGTGGATACGGAGGTATTCTGTAGGATAATCATAATGATAATAGATTGCATCTACTCCTATTTCAGGGGATAAAAGTCTCATTACTCCAAGAACTAAAAATAGAAGTAAAAAAATACTTGCTATAGTATTGACACGGTATAATTTTTTAAAAAACGCAAGAAGATTTAAAGGGTACAGTGTTTGTTTGTAAGGAAGTTTTTTGATACCAAGTATCGTAATTGCAATTATCACAATAAGGTATACAATAATTCCTGCGTTAGAGAGTGACGAAAATACTCCGAGTAATGTAACCCCAGTGCAAAAAAAAATATATCCAAGGGCAAGAGAAAGTAATGCATGTTGTAATGTGAATGGTTTAGATAGTCTGAAGATAAATTGACGAATACAAATGCCAAGTAAATACAACAGACAAAATAAGAAACAGACACTCACAAAAGAAAGAATCCATAAGAAGAAACTTGAATCAATTCTAAACCCAATAAAATCTTTTTGTAGCGCTAGAAAATTTTGGATAGTAAATAAAAAAGGATTGAGCATAATTATAGAAGATATTTTTTAAAAGGATGGAACAATGTAATTAAATATAATACAAAACCAGACGCTATAAATAAAATAAGACCGTTGATAAAATTATCAATTGGAGTAAAAAATGTAACAAAATTTGACTTATCCGACAATATGAAAAATCCTTGCTGCATTAATGCATGTATAAAATAAATTCCCAAGGCAAGCGTACTTAAAGAAGTAATATACTTTCTTATATTTGGTTGTATGCTTTTCTCTAAAGAATTTCCGATAAAAATAAAAAATAAAAAGAAACCTACAGATAAAAATATAATATTAGGAGCAATATAATTATAAAAATCAGGAGCGAGTATACCTTTGTTTACAGATACACTAAGCAAAGTCCAAGCGGTTCCAATTAAGATACCTAGCAAACCATATAAAAGCCAATATGTTTGTTTTTTCTCTGAAGCAATAAGATATCCTAGTAAAAAATAACCGTAGAAGCTAATTGTTTGTCTGACTAATCCATCGTCAACAGAGCGTGGAAAAGCAAGTGAGGAGTGAGTGTATGGTAGAAAAGATATTCCCACAAACCAGAGCAACACAATAAAAATAATATCAATTCTTCTCGCCTTTTGAATGAGAATTCGTGTTATTGGTGTAAGCAAATACAAACAACAAATCATAGGCAAAAACCAGAATGATTCTAAACGCAGAAAGAATTCACGAGTTAGCAATAAGGAAATTGAAAGATGTTTCGTATATATTGCAACAATAACATAAATTATAGTCCACGTAACCCAGGGATATAATATACGCGAGAAACGTTTTCCTAAAAAAGTACGATATGTTTCTTGTTTTGGTAGGAGTAATGCTCCACTTAACATAATAAAGAGTGGTACGCAGGTTGTTGCGAATGCCTGAGTAATCATTGTTATATAGATAAATGGGGATTCAATTTTTTGATTAGGAAACGAATGTAATACCAAAACAAAATATATTGCGAGTATTCGAGTAATGTCTGCCCACAGTAGCCTTTTTTTCATAATATCCGTATATTACGGAAAGCTGTATTCGTAGTCAACAAGAGCATTTATAAATTTTTAACATTTCTGCTTTTCTTGTTGAAAATTTCAAACTTTACTATAAAAATCGTTTTTTAGAGTATAATATGCATGTATGGCAAGAAAAAAGATCTCTGAATATTTGGCAAAAAGCTTACTCTACGGTGCATTTCACGTTCCATATGCCGGAGTTTCGATTAATCTTCAAAGAGATAGTTTGTCAAAATTAGATGCATTAGATACTTCTAAAAAATATGTTGGAAAAGTAGATCAGGGAGTGAAAAAAAGGAACAAATTAGGTTTGGTGATTGTTAAGAAATCAATCAATGAGATTAAAGAAGCGATCAAAGAATGGAAAAAGCAAGGATTTACCCAATTTTTAGTTGAAGATTTTATTGTTCATAAAAAAGAAGAAGAATATTATTTGGCAATTGAGCGAGTTCGGGAAGGACATAAAATTAATTATTCTGACAAAGGTGGAGTGGATATTGAAGAACATGCTGATTTAGTCAAAGAAAAAATTATCAGCTCAAAACAAGATACAAAAGATATTAGTTCGTTTCTCAAACTTGACGAAAAAGTTCTCAGCACAATTTTAGAAGTTCTTGATAATAATTTTTTTTCTTTCCTTGAAATAAATCCGCTGGTAGTTGTTGGAAAGCAGTTTTATTTTCTCGATAGTGCTGTGGAAGTTGATTCAACAGCAGAATTTTTCGTGCAAAATTCTTGGAAAGCAGATGATTTTGTCGGAGAGCGCGGAGGAAAAACGCAAGAAGAACAGAATATTTTGGATCTCAAAGCAAAATCTCAAGCGGCTTTTAAATTTGATTTGCTCAATTCTGATGGTTCTATTTGGATGCTCCTTTCAGGTGGAGGAGCATCAATTGTTTTGGCAGATGAAGTATACAATTTAGGTGAAGGAGAAAATCTAGCAAATTATGGAGAATATTCAGGAAATCCTAATCAGGAGGAAACGTATATTTATACGAAAAACGTTTTGAGTTTGTTGCTAAAATCAAAAGCGAAAAAGAAGGTTCTTATTATCGGTGGAGGAGTTGCGAATTTTACTGATGTAAAAGCGACATTTCGTGGAGTAATTCGCGCAATGGACGACGTAAAAAATGAATTATCAAAACAAGGGGTAAAAGTTTTTGTTAGACGTGGAGGACCTAATCAAAAAACAGGACTTTTTTTGATGAAAGATTTTCTGCAAAAGTCAAACTTATATGGAAATGTTGTTGGGCCCGATGTGATGATTACTAATATTATTGCAGAAGCAGTAGAGTTTTTATGTTAGACATAACATTACTAAGAAAAGAAAAAAAATTTACCATACTTTCTTTGGGAAGTTATCCTGGGATAATTCAATCGATATTGGATTTCGATTTTTTATCTGGAAAAGAAAAACCTTCACTTGTCGGAATTATTGCCGGAGGAAGAAGATCAGAACGCTATTTTTTTGGAAAAAAAGAGATACTTCTTCCTGTTTTTTCATCGCTTTCAGCATTGCCAAAAGATATAAAAGAATCAGTTAATTTTTTTCTTAATGTTACATCTGGAAGACGAGTACTGGAAAGTTCGGTTGATGCACTGGAAAACATACCATCTGTTATCGGCGGTATTGTATTTGCAGAGAATGTTCCGGAAGCGCATGCAATAGCATTACAGCACGCAGCAGATAAAAAAAATGCGTTTATTGTTGGGCCAGCAAGTGTCGGAATATTACTTCCAAAACAATTAAAACTTGGTGCAATTGGAGGGGTTGATATGCATCAATTTGTTGATGCACATATTTTTACACCAGGTGATGTCGCAGTATTTTCTTCATCCGGTGGCATGACTAACGAACTTATTAATATTGTTGCGAGTGCCGGAAAACGTATCTCATTTGCACTTTCTTTTGGAGGAGATAGATTTCCTGCAACAACCCCTCTTGATGCATTTTTGGCAGCAGAGCGAGATCCTCAAACAAAGTATATTGTTTATTTTGGAGAGCTAGGAGGATATGACGAATATGACATTGCAAACGCAATACAGATAGGAAAAATTACAAAACCTGTCCTGTGTTATATTGCCGGAGTTATTTCCGATATGTTTAAAGAGCCTCCACAATTTGGCCATGCAAAAGCAATGGCTGGAAAAGGTTCAGAAAGGGCTGTCGCAAAAAGAGAAGCATTACAACAAGCAGGAGCGTTTGCGGCAAATTCATTTGAAGAATTTGTCGAAAAAATTGGAGGGCTTGAAAGCGCTATTGCCGATGACAAAACAGATTATGCTACACTTGTTACAGATATGACAAACCGTCAACACGCACTTATTGCATCAAGTGTTTCAAAAGACATTGAAGGGGAAGTCCATGTTTTGGGAGAAAATTTACTTTCTTTTGCTAAGAACAATTCGTTTGCTTTTGAAGTAGGTTCATTGTTCATCGGAAGAAAATTGCAATCAAAAGATACAGAACAATTTATTGATTTTGTTTTACGTTTGTTAGTTGATCATGGTCCGTATGTCTCAGGTGCTGTCAATACAATTGTTACTGCGCGTGCTGGAGCAAATCTTGTTTCAAGTCTTTCTGCAGGGCTTCTCACAATTGGTCCTCGATTTGGTGGTGCTATTAATGATGCTGCAGGAAATTGGCTTCGCGCAGTTCAAAGCCATGAAACACCGTATGATTTTGTTGAAAGTTTTGCTAAGCAAAAAAAATATATCCTAGGAATTGGTCATAGAAAATATCGAATAGATTTTCCAGATCCTCGCGTTAACGAGCTCTTACAGTTTATAAAAGAATTAAAAAATAAACGATTTACTGATTTTGCAAAAGAAGTGGAGAAAATAACAACTGCAAAAAAAGGAAATCTTATCTTAAATGTTGACGGAACAATTGCTGCGGTTTTACTCGATATCTTGTCTGAAAAAGAAGGATTATCAGATGAGGAGTTGCGTCGACTTGTTGATACGGAATTTTTTAATGCATTGTTTGTTTTGAGTCGTTCGGTTGGATTTATTGCACATTTCCTCGATCAAAAAAGACTAGACGAGGGACTTTTCCGCCTCACAGAGGACCAGGTGGCAGAAGCATAATAATACTACTTATCCATAATAGGCTTTTAATGCCTCTCTTAAATATTCTCCTCCTACAATATTCCCAACTTTTTTAAATAAATCTCTCTGTTCTGGTCTGAGACTACCCATAAAACCATTGAAAGATTTTCTTGATAATTCTTTGAAAAGCAATTCTAAGCCGCTCGCCATTTTTTCTGGATTTATACTTGTTCCGTCAATGACTGGTGTTCCAAGTAATTGTGCCATGAGAACTGTTTCTAATGGAGTAATAAAATTCATGACAAAGGTTGCAGAAACAGCCTCTCTTCTCAGAAGTTCTGGATCGCGGAATAGACCCCCTATTTGATTGCCACTCATGCCTAACAAGAATTCCAGTGATGGAGTTAGTGGAGTTTTCCCCTGGCGCGTTACTTCTGCATTGACTCTCATTCCATTGAATATTGCTAAGAAAACCGTTTCAATAATTGCGGCTCTTGTTTCTTCCAATAATAATTGTGAGATAGGAGAATATTGTACATTGTCGGTTGTTGTTACAAATGTATCGGCAAATCCTCTTGGTTGAACTCTAATTTCTCTTGCCTCAACCGGTTGTGTTTTTCCGGTTTTTTCTTTTCTTTTTTCTGTCATAAGGGCAAGCAGTTCTTCTTGGGTTGGTGCTTCACTTGGAAGAACGTGAGTGAGCTTTCGCATTTGTGTGAGCGCAGTAGGTCTTTGTTCTACAGTTAGCGCATGTCCTAATTCTTCTCCAAAAAGCGGAATAATATCCTCATTGGCAGGATATGCCAGTAATGATGAAAATTTAAAATAAATTTTCCCTTGAGGATGTTCTAACGTTGGATATATATATGTACCAGCACCAAATTTTCTATTGAGAACTCCCTCTGCGTTGTATGCTTCTGCTGGAGCTATCGTATCAATTACTGCTGCTCCGAGTGCATTAAATTCTTCATCACTTATGACTTCTGCATCCATAACAAGAGGAGTTAAGCGATCTCTTACAAATTGAGGAATCATCCCATGGCCAAGTATACGAAGATATGATTGTTTGCCTTCAGAGAGCATGGTAGTTACCTTTTCTTTTTCCCTTTGTTTTCTTGTTTGGTCTGATTCCCCAAAGAGTCTTCTTGCAGTTCGACGAAAAATAGGCAATACTCCATCAACATCGAATCTATTGCTTAGTTGCTGCCGATAGTGGCTAAGTTTGTCTGGTAAGCTTTCTTGTCGAGACATAACCTATAATAGCATTTTTCGTAAATAGAGTAAACTATAAGGTTGGATAATAAAATTATGATTGTAACATGAATTGCTTGCTTATTGAATTCTTTTTTTTCTGTAGTACGATACAAAAGTGAGTGAATGTCCTTATGCTCTCTATATTGATACAGCAACAGGAAAACCTGTTTGTGGAAGAACTGTTTTGTATCCAACAGCGCGTCGTCCCAATGGAGCAGGGGACGTAATTGGGTTGGGTGGATCTGGAAGAGAATGTATTCCTTTGCAAATGAGTCCAGAAAGAAGAATCCAAATGCAGCTGTTTTGTTCTGGTAATCCGAATACTCCTCGACCAATACCGCCGAGTGTAAGAAGGTAATATTATTGTAATGTAATATGTAGTCTTGCTTGGTCTAAAATTGCAGGTGCTTGAAGTTGTGTCTTCATCTGCACAGTATATAATTTATTTCCACTATCGAGAGTAATAGGTTGAGACGTAAGAATTTGAGTTCCAGTCCCTGGAAAATTTAAATCAGAATACCAAACAGGATGTTCGTCAGTTGTGTCGAATAATCTAATTTGCACAGATTGTGTTGCATTGGGAATATGCACGGTTGCTTCAAATGTAATTGTTTTTATTTTCAAATAGTTTCTACTGTCGACATATGCTTCTACTCCAGGAACATCAGTCCAATCAGAGCTGCTAGATTGCCCAGAGCCAAAAGGAATAAAGTATTCTTTTGCTGCTGGAATAAGAGATGTTTGCTGTACAGAGTTTACTGGAGGTTGCAACGAATTTACAGTGGCTGTTTGTTGTTCTGGCGTTGGTGTAATTGTAATGTATACTGTTTTTTCAATACGCTCTACAGATGCTGCCTGATTTTTTACAGGTGCAAAAAAAATAATTTTGGTAATAAAAATGTCTAAAAAAATGATATTTATTATGAATCCAAATTCAAGAGTATATAAAAGAATGTGTTTCCAAGGAAACGGGGCGCGTTCTACATCCAAGTCCATATATTAACTGTAAAGAAAAACTTTTCTTAGGTCAAGAAATGTCGCTCTCCTTTCTTGCCAAATTCTCATGTCTCTTTTGTTTTATCCTGAGTATTAATGATTAGCATTACTTATAAGAAAGGAGGTGATAATTTGTGGCAAAATCTTACAAACAAAAAACATCAGATAGTAACTATACACAATCAAAAAAAGGAAGAAAAGGAGGAGAACAAACACAAGAAAACCAAGGCATGAAGGTTAATCCAATGGCAGCAGCAACAGCCGGTGCCATTGTCGGTGCGGCAGCAGGCGCTGTTGCTGGTGCTGTTTTGTCAAACGAGAAAACACGAAAACAGGTTGGTGATGCATTTCAAACAATGCGGCATAGAGCAATGGATTCAGTGCAAAAAATGTCTGATAAAGGGAAAACAGAGTCCCCTTTAGAAGGGGTAAAACAGAAGGTAAAGGGAAAAGTTGAGGAAACAAAAGAGTAATATAGTTACATAAACGAAATGTGTTTCCTGCGTTAGGAGTATTGCAGGATAATTTTGTTGACATAGTTTTATGTTTCCTGCAACAATAAAGTGTGGGACGTATTTTTTTATTTGGCGCAGGTTCACATAAATTTAATAAGAATCAATTTTGGCGTACCCGCAAATTTCTTCCACATAGATCGTTGCCTCAAACGCTTATGCTTTTATGGTCGGTTTTTTTCTCTGTTGTCATAGGATATTATATTTTGGAAAGATTTAATGTTTTTGCTGCTGCACCTTTACCTCCGTCAAATCTTGTTGTTGTAAATGATGATGGTATGGCAACAGTAAAATGGAATCCCTCTCCTGATTCCGATACTGTTGGATATAAAGTAACGTGGGGAGGAGCAGGAACACAAGATCGTACATCATTTACGCCTTATCCAGATATTCAAATTCAACCCCTGCAAGTGAATACACAATATCACGTCCGAGTGCAAGCAATAAACAAAAATGGCGATCTTTCAAATGCCATAGGACCGATACCAGTGGTTTCCGATGCCACGTATGTTAAAAATCTCAAATCTCAAATGACAGGAATGTTTGATGATTTTAATACAAATGTATACAATGGCCTTCCTAATCCTCTAAATTGGTATACAACAGTGCAAAATGCTTCACCACTTTCTATGGCGTACGTTTCTGGTGTACAGAATGATTTAGAGACGGTTTTGGAAAATAATGCCTCTTTGCAAAATGGACAAAAATCTTCCATGACTATGCATGCGTTATCTCCATTTGATTTTACTAATAGGATTGGCACTGTTGCATTTGACTTCGACTTTGGAGAAACTCCTCTTATTCAAGGTAGCGCGAATACAGCCCCCGAATGGGCGCTTACTATCTCACCAACACGTGTAGATACAATTACGTATAACAATTTATACAATGGAAGTCAGGCGATTTTTCCTCTTGAAGCATTTCAAGTATACATGAAAAACGATACTATTTCTCTTCGTAGTATTGTTAATGGTGTTATTCTCAATCAATGGGATAGTACATACTCACGAATTCATCCAATTCGAGACATCGGCGTTAGAAAACATGCCCTCCTTAAAATTAGCAAAGAATCAGCACAACTTTATATTGATGGCATGCAAGTACTTTCGGTTTCTAATCTTGATTTAGGATTTTCAAAGGGATGGATTTATAACCAAGAAATTTTAACCAATGCACCAACATCACATATCCCATTTGTTTTCTCTTCCTTTGATAACTTTGGTTTTGACAGTGGATCAAATAATCAAGCACAAATAATTCACACATATACAGCAGGTGGATACGGATCCTCGGACAAAAAAAACATAGATTTTTTTAATAACAGTGCAACATATACCATCACTATTCCAGATGTGACAACTGGCGAACAAGCAGAGCGATTATTGATAGACGCCAATATACATGGCTCTGTTATTCCTAAAGTAACGGTAAATGGTGTTGCTGCAGTCTGGCCGATTCTTTCTCAATTTACAGATGGAGAGGAATATAATACACGTGTCATAGATCTTCCTGTTGGAACACTACACACTGGCGAAAATACCATTATTATTTCTTCAGATGATAAAGATACGTTTTCTGTTGGGCTACAAAATGTGCATGCAGAAATTGAATTCCCAGCAGGAACAAATCTTTCATATACCGCCTATCCTGTTCCTTTCTCTGGTAACAACATAGAAACACGAATTCCTCCTATTGCTCCTATTCCTTTTTTTGGACAACAAGTTCCACAAAATGAGGAAGTGGTGAGAGGAACTGTTCCGATTGAAGTTGTTGCTGATGGTGCTTTTTCTCTTCTTCCAACAGGACACACAAATCCTGTAACCCAAGTGGCTTTGGATATTGACGGAGCACCCCAAACAATTTTTACTCTTAATCAACCAACAATAAAAACAGACCAAATCTTAAGTCTTGATACTACCAAAATTCCAAACGGTCGACATACACTAAGTGTTACAGCATATGGAACCGATAAAAATGCCTCAGGTACAATCGCTTCTCTTACTAGTCTTGATCCATTATTACAAAATACATCAGAGGATAGTTCTTTACTATTTCAAAGAATCATTACCATTACTAATGGTGCATCACAAGCAACAATTACTCCAACAGCGGTGCCTACTCAAACGAAAGAAGAAACTCCAACACCAACTGTCTCTGCAGTACCGACAGAAAGTTCTCTTCCCTCAACTTCTAGCGCAACTCTGGGAAATTCTACAATAGGAAATATTTTAGATGTTAACGAAAGTAATCAACTTACTGGTACGCAATTTAGCACCGGTGAGCGAGGAGGGATAACAAAAAGTATGAGCGTGTATGTTGATACAGTCGATCCATCACCAAATAATTTGTATCAGTTGGCAATATATTCCGATAATGTTGGAAAACCAGGTAATCTTCTTGCATCAACTATTGTTGGCAAATTGACCGCTCATTCATGGAATACTCTTCCAATTTCTACTACACTGCGTGGTAACACAACGTATTGGCTTTTATATAATACAAATGCTGTTAGTATTGCAGGGAATGCCATGCGATATAGTACTGAAAATGGCGTACATGGGATATCTTCTCCTCAAATATTTGGAACATTTCCTCAATCAATTGACTCATATAGTAATGGAACATGGAACTTTTCTCTTTTTATTACCTACACGGCTCATTCTCTTCAATAAATGGAAAAGCAGTGCTATAATACATATCTATGAAGATAAGCTCACTTGAATCAGTTGCTTTGTCTTTTCCCCAACTGTCTTTTTCTACGAAAAGCATTATTATTGATCCAATACAAGATGTAACAGACGTATACTATTTAGAACATGGATTTGTTCGAATGTATTTATTAAGCGAAGACGGAGAAGAACTTTCATTACATATATTTCGTCCTGGTACATATTTTCCATTAATGCTTGTTCTAACAGACTCTCCAAATAAATATTATTTTGAAGCAGTCACTCCTGTTGTTGTAAGAAAAGTTCCTAAACCAAAAATCATATCTCTGCTTAAAGATAACCCAGATGTTTTGTATGATTTGGCAACGCGTCTTTCTGGAGGTATTATTGGGTATTTGGTAAAAGTAGAAAGTCTTTTACTGCACGATGCTTACAAAAGAGTTGTTTCTTTACTTTGTTATTTAGGAGAAAGCTTTTCCGAACATTTTACACAGGGAGATGTACGAATCAATTTATCAGTTACACATTATCTATTAAGTACGTGGGTTGGATTGACGAGAGAAACTGTTAGTCGACAAATTGAAAAATTAGAAAAAAAGGGTCTTATTATTAATAAGGATAATATTATAACTATTAAAAATTTAGATTTTCTTAAAAAGGAGCTTTAATAATTTATGAAGACAGTTGTTGGTATTTTTGCACATCCTGATGACGAAGCATTTGGCCCAAGTGGAACAATTGCGACTCTTGCAAAAGAAAACGATGTATATTTAATTTGTGTTACGAATGGAGATGCCGCAACCGGAACTCCTGACCCAAAGCTTGCAGAAATTCGAAAAAAAGAATTACTTAATTCATCAAAAATCTTAGGCGTTAAAGAAGTTTTTTTTCTTAATTTTGGTGATGGTACATTAAATAATAATCTTTATCATACAGTTGCAGAAAAGATTAAAGAAATTCTTGACAGACTTACACCGCATCTACTCATTACAATCGAACCTCGTGGAGTTTCAGGACATTTGGATCATATTGCTGTATCAATGATTACGTCTTTTATTTTCCAAAAAATTTCATACGCAAAAGAAATATGGTATAGCTGTCTTAGTCGCGAACAAACAGACATGCGGGGAGACTATTTTATTTATTTTCCTCCTGGCTATACTCAAGATGAGATAGACAAGATTGTGTATGTTTCATCTGTATGGGATCAAAAAATAGAAGCAATTAAACAACACAAATCGCAAAAAAAAGATGTTGAATCTGTATTATCAAGAATAGAAAAAATTCCAAAAGAAGAGTATTTTTTGGTGAAAAGAAAGTAATTATTTTTTCTTATTTTTAAATTCTCCAATTTCTTGCATTGTAGTTTTAATTCCTGTTTTTAATATTGGAAACCATGGTTGGAGTGTTGCATTAAGAATTAATAATTTTGTTAATTCTTCTTTGTCTATCTGTAGTTGAGGATTGGTAAGTATTTCCATAAATTTATTTAATTCGTGTCGATGTTCTTTATATTGTTTTCCTCGAAGCTTTTCATATGTCCATCCATCAGAAAAGAAATAATGTACTACTCGCAATGCATCGGTATATACTAATATCTGATCATAATTTGATTGTAATTTATCAATTGTTTTAATAAGAGGAAAAACATAGGGAAGTTCGTATACACTTTTTTCCCCGGAAAATGCTGTCATAATTCTTTCTTGTCCAATTGCCATTTCTCGAAGATAGAATGGTAATTTTTTTATCCCTATGATTTTGTTATTCTCTATTATTGTTTGGTGAGAAATAAAATTTAATGTCGCTACTTCATATGCTCTATCGCCAACCTGCATAAATATGTCATTTCTATATCCTGCATGATGTTCTTTTAAGGGATTTCCTAGATGAAGCAAGAAAGTTTCCTTTGAATATTCTTGAATAAATTGGTCTTCTGTTACTCCATATTTACTCCAAAGTTTGATAGAAAAATTATCAGGTTGAATATATTCATCATTCTTTATTACTCCATTCGTAATTTCACGTAACGTCCCTCCCCCAAATATATAGATACGAAGTAGTTTAGAATCAAGGCGTAAATACTTAGTATAAAAGGTAAAAAATTCTTCAATTGTTTTTTCAGCCATTTTCTTAGCGTCCATTTCTGTAAAATCCAAAATACTAAATCCACAAATATTAAAAAGGCCAAGATGGAGAAGACTTTTTCTTTCTGCTTGCTTATCTTCTGTTCGTATACAGGGCTGGATAGTTCCAAAGTTCATTGGGTGATTTGCAACAAGCAAGGAATCAGATTGTTGCTCTCGTAGAAAAAGTCCATCAAAACTTGCATTTAGAGTATGCAAATATCCGTTATTTACCATGGGTACTGGATCAACAAATTTTCCCTTTGTTATCTCTTTAATAAATTTTTCAAAAGTGTTTCTAAATGTTTTAATGTCTGAAATTGTTAGTTGTTGCGCTTGTTCCATAGGGATATCATAACGAGATTGATAATTTTAACCAAAATATGTTAAAATAGCTCCCTATGGGCACTTTTGCAAGCAATCTCTCTCGGCAAACAGAAGATATTTACCGTCTTTTGCTTACGTGTGATGGACTTACAGCACGAGAAATTGGAAGTAAGCTAGGCATATTTCCACATGCTGTTTATCGGTCGATAAAACCTATTCTTGCTTTAGGATTAGTTGAACAATTAGATACCTATCCAGTTTTGTACCACGCAAAAGCAAGAGAAGAAGCTCTCAGTACGTTTCTTCTCGTAGCAAGAGAAAATTTTCTTAGAAAGTTTTCTCAAAAAAAAGAACTGCAAGTTTCAAACAATATTCCTCTTGATATTTCCTTTATACAAAATAGAATAGACTTATTGGAAAGATCAAACATAGATATTAAGCAGTCAACAGATTCGGTTCATCATATTGTATCAGGACTTGAAATACCTGCTGAAACAGTTTTAGAACTAAAAAATGCCGTGGAGAGAGGTGTGCAGATAAAATTTCTTGTTCAAAAACTTGATGAAGTGAATAAAAATATGCTTTTTAATTGGCAGAGATTAGGTATAGAAGTAAAGTATTTTCCTCTTCTAGAATCAAGAATAATTATTATTGATGAAAAGATTGTTTATATTACTTCCTATAATCCTGATAAAAAAGAAGAGGCAGTAGGGGTTCGTTTTGTATATCCGCCCATAGCATTCCTTATGGAGGAAGTATTTTTGAAACGTTGGGATATAGCAAAAAAAATTTGAGAATTATTTCTTTATTTGCTCAATCTCGTTAACTAATTCTTTTGTCTTTTCTTGTGGAAGTATTTTATAGGATTTTTCTGCAGCGGCGAGTGCTTCTTGTGTTTTTCCTAAAAGCAAAGAAGATTTTCCTAAATCAAATAATATTTTTGGATCTTCAGGATATTTTAGCAAAGCAGTCTTTGAAAACGAATATGCTTGCCTTGGAGAATAATAAGCAACGAGAAAATTAGCATAATTTTCATACACCGCATAATTTCCAAAACGGATAAGCGCTTGTTGTAAATAATACTTAGTCAAGGGAATATTTTTTTCATGAAGTGCGATAACTGCTGCATTATTTAAATTTGCAAAAAAAGGAAATTGTCTGATAGAGGATAACACGTATGGTTTTGCCTTCTCGTAATCGCCATCGTATAAAAGTTCTGTTGCAAGCGCATTGTCTAAAAGAAAACTTTGCTTTGTTACTTTTATATCTTGTGAATAGAGTGTTACTCCATCTGCCCAGTCAAAATTTCTTAAAAAGGTTCGAAGACTGAATAGAAGAATAATAACATTAATAGCAATATATCCAATTTTTTTAAATTGAAAATTTGAAAATATGACACATGTGATTATTGTTCCAATTGCTCCTAGAAGGCCAATACAAGAAAAATAAAACCAGCGTTCGGCAATGGTTGTATCTAGGGGAATAATTTGTAGATGTGGAATAAGTCCCAAAAGAAACCATGCAAAGAAAAAAAAGAATTGTTTTGCATATTTTCTATGATACTCCACAATCCATTTGCTAATAAAAAATGCAGTAAGGAAAAAAATAATTACAAAGCAAAAAGAGAGAAAAAATTCGACAGAATTTGCTGATGTAATAATCCAATAATAGGAAGAAGATAGCTGTAAGGGAAAGAAAAAAGTACGCAGGTATAAAAAAATAATTACTGGGAGCGTTAAAAGTTTTTGACTAACTGTTGCTGTTGCTATTGGCGCGATAGCCTGTTGTTGTGTTATGCCAATATGAGCAACGAAGTATCTAAAAAATATGTATAATCCAAAAGCAAAAAAGGATGCTAAAGAAATAAATTTATTGTTTTTTTTAGGAAATAAGATAAGAAATAACAATATTGTTCCTATAAAAACAACTCCTGTCTCTTTGGTAAAAAGTGATAATAAAATAAAAAAAGCAAAAGCTATTGCTTCTTTGGGAGAATATTGTTTTGCTTTATTTTTTACAATAAAAAGTGTTCCAAGCAAGCCAAAAAAAACAAAAAGCACGTCTTGCAAATTTGCAACATACACAACTGCCTCGTTATTAATTGGGTGAACTAAAAATAAAAGACTTAAAAAAAATGCTGGAACAATTGGGAAAAATACTTCAAATACAATAAATACGAGAATCGTATTTATGATATGAATTCCAACTTGTACAATGTGAAAAGGGAAAGGATCGGCACCGAAGAAAGAGTAAATAAGATCATATGCTGTAAGCATAAGTGGTCTGTAATATAATCCCGTCAGTTTGGATAGCCCTCCATTATAGTAGGTACTTCCAAGGAAAAAATTTCCTATGGAAAAAAGAGAATGTACTTGTAAATTGCCAAGAATTTGAGAGCGATCATCTCCTAAAAAGGCATTGGTAAGAGAATTTATATAGAGCACCAGCCCAACACAAATTAAAATTAAAACTCCAGTTCGTTTTCTAAACATATAAACAATTCAAAAAACACATGTTATTTAACAGTTTATTCTATCAATAATAGCAGGACTGTTTTCTTAAATACAAGGAATGCAAAAAATGCTTGACTATTTATACTATATTTAGTAAAGTATATACGGAGTATGAAATATATAGTATCAGTAGTTTGTTGTTGCAATCTTTCCTAAGAGGGAGGTTTTGCATGCAATTTTTGTAACCTCCCTAAGGGAGGTTTTTTTGTGATTAAAATATGAAATACGCAAAAAACATAATAGACATTATTGGAAATACACCTTTAGTAAAGTTGAGTGCTGTTACGAAAGGTTTAAAGTCCACTATTTTAGCAAAATTAGAATATCTTAATCCTGGTGGGAGTATGAAGGATAGAATTGGTATTGAAATGATTAAAGATGCTGAAAAAAAAGGCTTGCTGGAAAAAGGTGGACTTATTGTTGAACCAACAAGTGGAAATACTGGAGTTGGATTAGCAATCGCGGCAGCAATAAGAGGTTATAGACTGCTTTTTACCATGTCTGAAAAAATGAGTAAAGAAAAAGAAATGGTGTTGAAAGCATATGGAGCGGAAGTGGTTAGAGCACCAGCCAATGCAGAGCCAGATGACCCACGACATTATATCAACGTTGCAAAGAGACTTGCCAAAGAAAGGAATGGATATTTTCCCAATCAATACTTTAATAAAGCAAATACACTAGCTCATTACAAAACAACTGGACCAGAAATTTGGAGAGACACTGAAGGGAAAGTTACCCATTTTGTAGCACCTGTTGGAACAGGTGGCACAATTACCGGTTCTGCAAAATATCTTAAAGAACAAAATCCAAACATTAAAGTTATTGGAGTTGATACAGATGGCTCTTTACTTCACCATTACTTTTATCATACTAAGGGGAATGCACGATCATATAAAGTAGAGGGTCCTGGAGAAGATTTTATGCCAGGGGCACTAGATTTTACATATATTGATAAAATGATTGTTGTTGGGGATAAAGATGCATTTTTTACAGGAAGAGAATTAGTAAGAAAAGAAGGTATTTTTGCAGGTGGGTCAAGTGGCCTAGCAGTATTTGCAGCACTACAACTAGCTAAAAATCTCACAAGGAAGGATGTAGTAGTTGTTATTCTTCCTGATTCAGGAAGAAGTTATGTAAGTAAGATGTATAACGAAGAGTGGATGAAGGAAAATAATTTTTTATGAAAAACAATGTAAAATTAGCAACAAAAACCATACATATAGGAAATGAACCCAATCTTGAGAAAGGTGGTAGTGGGGATGTTGTTGTGCCAATTCATTTATCAACAACATTTGCGCGTCAAAAAGTTAACGCTCCAACCGGAGGATACGAATATTCTCGTAGTGGTAATCCAACTCGATTTGCATTAGAAAAAAATCTTGCAGCTCTTGAAAACGGAACAGCTGCGTTTGCATATTCTTCAGGACTTGCGGCAATAACAAATGCTCTATTGTTACTCAAAGTAGGCGATCATGTTCTTTCTATAGATGATGTGTACGGTGGAACAAGAAGACTTTTTACCCAAGTTTTTGAGCAGTTTGGATTACTGTTTACATTTGCAAATTTTAGTACAGGAAAAGAAGCAGAAAAATTTATTCTCCCACAAACAAAAATGATTTGGATAGAATCTCCAACAAACCCTTTGTTAAAAATTATTGATATTAGTTCTGTTGCAAAACTGGCAAAAGAGAAAAAAATCAAAACAGTTGTTGATAACACATTTGCAACTCCTATTTTTCAACAACCTCTTTCACTAGGAGCAGATATTGTTCTCCATTCTATGACTAAATATATAGGAGGACATAGTGATAGTGTTGGTGGAGCTGTTATTGTTAAGAACAGTTTACTTGCTGAACGGTTGAGATTTTTACAAAATGCTGTTGGTGCAATTTTATCTCCATTTGATAGTTATTCAATGGTTCGTGGTATAAAAACTCTTGCTATCCGGATGAAACAACATGAGGAAAACGCAAAAAAAATTGTTGAATTTCTTGCTCAGCAAAAGAAGATCAAGAGAATTTATTATCCTGGTCTTTTATCACATCCTGGATACAAAATTGCAAAGAAACAAGCAACAGGCTTTGGTGCAATGGTTTCTTTTGAACTGGACAAGACACTTAGTGAATCTGTTAGGTTTATGGAGTCTCTCAAACTTATTTCAATTGCAGAAAGTCTTGGTGCTGTTGAATCACTTATCGAGCATCCCGCATCGATGACACACGCATCAGTACCAAAAGAAGAAAGGGAAAAAATTGGTTTGTCAGATGGACTTATTAGACTCTCAGTTGGAATAGAAGATGTAGACGACATTATTGCTGATTTAGAACAATCATTACGTAAGATTTAGGGTATATTTCAAGTCAAGATATAAATAGTTTACACAAGTTTTTTCAGAAAGAATAGTTTTATTGCTTATTCATTTATTTGTTATTGAATTTTTTAAATTCCTCCCATTACTTGCATTTGAGATGGTATAAATTGAATTCCTTGTATTCTCACTTTTTTTGCAAGAATGAGATTTCTACATTTTACAGGTATTCCAAAAGAAAATTTTACTATAATTGAATTACAAATATATAAATCCGGAAGACTTTTTGGAGAAACAAGTTGTAATTCTTCAACAAGAAGTTGAATTTTTTTGAGATATTCCATAAATCTTTTTCCTGTGACTTTTTTCTTTTCTGCATCTTCTTGCTTAACTGCTACTATATGTTCACCAGCAAGTACTAAAACGCTCTCTCCAAGTTCTGCAATATCATATAGCTGTTGCGAACTTATATTTATCACAAAATTCGGAACTGTAATTTCTGGTGAATTAAGATAATAGTTAGCGATATCTAAAAGATTAATTACTGTTGGGAGTTTTTCGTTACCAGTTAGTGAATATGATATATGTTGTTTGTAGAATTGTGAAAAACGTTGTTGGTGAATATTGTGGATTTGTGAAGAAGACATTGATACATTGTATTCTTGTGAAATTCTTTCAATACTGTCTGTTTTGTTCTCGGAGTCCCACCATTCTTGAAACTTTGCTACTTGTTCGAGTGGAATATTCCAACAGTCAGCTGCCTGTCTTACCAATTCATAAATTTGCATTTCTCTAAAGCCTTTTTCTGTATTATTTTTTGAAAATTTAGAGAAGTGCATAGTTATTAAAATAGCTTACTTCCTCGATGTAAGGTTGCATATAAAACTCTGTAAGATTTCGGTAAACCTTGCTATTTATGAGTGGAGAAATGTAACAAAATGCACAAAAGTAGGTAACAATATATTTTATGAAAAGTGTTTATAGATACGATTACTCTGTATGTACGTGTTATACTTATTAGTAATGCGAGAAAGTCAAATATGAAAAAATGGATTTTTCTTCTTATTTTTTTATGTTGTATTTGTGTTGCAGGAATTTTTTTTGAAAAATCATTATTTAAAGAAAAAACGACCATTCCTATTGTTGAGAAAAAGCAACAAAATACAAGTATACCAACTCCAATTATAAAAACAAAAACAAAAACATTGTTTGTTCCCTATTGGACACTGAATTCATTCCACGAAAATAATTATGACACTTTTGTATACTTTGGAGTTGCTCCTAACCAGCAAGGGATATTTACTTCAGACGATGGTTACTCAAAGTTACACAGCTTTATTTCTCTGATTAATCCTGGAAAATCACTCCTTGCCATACGTATGACTGATTCGTCTATAGATAATAGTATTCTTAATAATCAAATATCACAGCAGCAAACAATAGTAAATGCAATTACACTGGCAAAATCATACAATTTTTCTGGAATTTTATTGGACTTTGAAATATCCGGAATAGGATTTGAATCACAAACAAAGAAGATTTCCTCTTTTATTTCTGATTTTTCAAAATCGGTACATCAAAATAATTTACAATTTGCAACTGCAATATACTCTGATGCATTTTATCGGGCGCGTCCATATGATGTGAAAACTATTTCTTCTGTTTCAGATAGATTGTTTATTATGGCATACGACTTTCATAAAGCTGGTGGAGACCCCGGACCAAATTTTCCATTCGCAGAAAGCAATGCAGACAGTTATACTTTTTCTCAAATGATTAATGATTTTTCTCAAACTGCAGATAAAAAGAAACTCACCATTGTCTTTGGGATGTTTGGCTATGATTGGCCAGTAACAGCAAGAGGAGATTCTGTTGATACTGCAACTCCCCTCACTGATGAAGAAATTAAAAAATCATTTGTTGAGAAATGTTTGTATAATTCGTGTGTTTTAACAAGAAATGCTTCTGATGAACCGTCTATTTCATATAGAGATTTCAGTAATGAGCATCATATTATTTGGTTTGAAGATTTGCAGTCTGCGCAAAAGAAAATTGATTTTCTTTATACAAAAGGGATTGGATCGATTGCTTTCTGGGCCAATTCATATTTTTGATATAATACTAATATGTCTCATTTTACTCCAGGAAAAATTGTTACAACATTTACTTCAAAAAGGGGGACAGAAATGACAATTAGATATCCAAAGTGGGAAGACTTAGATATCATGAATGATTTCATTAATGAAATTTCTGCAGAAGATATTTACGTTACATTTTCTGGAGAACATGTTACCAAAGAAGGAGAAATGTATTACCTTGCGGAAATGTTTAAAGGTATGGAATTGCAAGATAATGTATATTTGACATGCTTTGCGGGAAATAGAATGGTTGGGTCTTCTTCGATATTAAGAGATATGCAAGGACGGCGAAGAAGTTTTCATGTAGGAATTTTTGGAGTTACTATTGCACAAGATTTTCGGGGAGAAGGTGTTGGAGAAGAACTTTCAAAAGCAACAATTGATGAAGCAAAAAAAACAATAGATGGACTTCGTATTTTGCGTCTCCAAATGTATAGTCCAAATACTGTAGCCCGGCATTTATATGAAAAACTTGGATTTATACAATATGGAGAATTACCCTCAGGTGTTTGGTATAAAGGGGAGTATATTAACGAGGTAATTATGTATAAAAATATCATTCAAGAGATTTGATAGCAAATGTTTTTCCTTTTATATACGACTATATATTATGGCAAAAAATTCATTGCTTGAAGAATTCCCTCAATTAGCATCTTTGTCGGAAGACAAGTTTCCTCAAAATATTTTTATTATTCCAGATGGGAATGGAAGGTGGGCAAAAGCTCACAATCTTCCAATTAGTGCTGGACATGAAGCAGGATATAAGGTGACAGAAAAAATTCTTGATGGACTTTCTCAAATTTCGCAAATTCGTTCTGTTGGATTTTGGGGATTTGCTGCGGATAATTGGAAAAGAAGTAGAGAAGAGATAACTGGACTAATGCATATTTTTTCCTATGTATTAAAAAAACATATTGATAACATAAAGAAAAGAAACGGAGTATTTATTCACTTAGGAAGAAAGGATCGCTTACCTAAAAATCTCATAGAGCAACTTGAAAAAGCAGAAAGAGAGACGCAGGAAAATTCAGGACAAATTGTGTATGTTGCAATTGATTTTGGTGGAGAGGATCAGCAAATTCGTCTTCTTGAAAAAGCAAAAAAATTACAAAAGGAAAATGTAATTACTCAAGAGACTTTATGGTCCCTTCGAGATGGCTTTGGAAAAGTGCGAGCAGCAGATTTACTTATTAGGACATCTGGAGAAAAACGAACATCTGATGTCGGGTGGCTTAATGGATCATCAACAGAATTATATTTTACAGAAAAATATTTTCCCGATGTTACTGTTGCAGATATCGTTGATGCAATTGTAGACTTTTCCAAAAGAGAAAGGCGATTTGGAGGAAGATAACATGGAAGATTATATTATTCTCGTTGATGAGAAAAAAAATATTTTGGGAACTGCACCAAAACTACAAGCGCATAACAACAATACCCCTTTGCATTTAGCATTTTCTATTTTTTTGTTTAATTCCAAAGGAGAATTTCTTTTGCAACAAAGAAGTCGTGAAAAAAAGACATGGCCTCTCATATGGTCAAATAGTTGTTGTGGACATCAAAAACTCAATACAAATCTTATTGATACCGCTGCCCAAAGGCTTGCATACGAAATGGGTATTACGGATGCTACATTGCAGGTGTTACTTTCTGACTTTCGTTATCGATGTGAGATGAATGGAATTTGGGAAAATGAAATTTGTCCAGTGCTGGTTGGTATAACAAACCAAGAACCGATAATTAATAAAGATGAAGTAGAGGCATATCAATGGATGCAGTGGAGTGAGTGGCTTTCGGGAATGGGAAAAAAGTCTGAAAAATACTCTTATTGGTGTGTAAAAGAAACAAAAGCCTTACTAAAAGAATTAAAATTTAAGCAATTTCTTTCTTCTTTGCAATAGTTCAGACTATCTTTCTCGGACAATATTGTATGATATAAATTCTCGTAATGTTTGTTTGTCGTCTTCAGATATTGCTAATTCCTGAAGAATTTTTTCAAGATGAGAAAGATGTTTGTTTACAATTCCGTTAATTTTTTCTGAGATATGATATTTGTTTATTAATTCATGAACAAAGGAAAAATAATTTTCTGTGTTTTTTTTATTA
>PPGL01000043.1 GCA_003173915.1 Candidatus Levyibacteriota bacterium
ATGTAGCAATGCCTGTTTTGGAAAAGATAGCAAAAGACAAACCATACTCAATGATTAATCTCTAAACGCATATACTGTTTGTAAATTTCTATCCTCCTTAGTAATGTAAATGGTATGCTGTGATATACTAGCCTCATGAATCTTGCATTTCGTATGAGACCCCAAACACTTGATGAGTATGTTGGACAAGAACATCTTGTTGGGAAGGGAAAAATTATTCGAAAAATGCTAGAGAGTAAAGAGGTTTTCCCAATTATTTTTTGGGGTCCTCCAGGAGTTGGAAAAACAACACTTGCCTATCTTATTGCAAAGGAAGCTCATGCAGATTTTTATTCACTTTCTGGGGTAAATGCTGGAAAAGATGATTTACGAAAAGTTATAGAAAAAGCAAAAGATTCCTCAAGTAGTTCTATACACAGTCAAACAATATTATTTATTGACGAGATTCATCGTTGGAATAAAGCACAGCAAGACGCACTTCTTCCTCATGTAGAAAGTGGACTTATTATTCTTATTGGGGCAACAACTGAAAATCCGTCTTTTGAAATTATTAGTGCACTACTTTCTCGCTCGCGAATCTTTGTTTTACAAAGCCTAACCTATGAAAATTTACAGACAATTATCAATCGAGCGTTAACTGATAGTGAAAAGGGACTTGGAAAATACAAAAAAACAATTGCTTCAGATGCAGAAGAACTCCTGATTCGCTTATCTGGTGGAGATGGGAGAATTTTACTCAATGCGTTGGAAATGGCAGTTGTGCAATATAAGGAAAAAATCATTACTTCTGGCATTATTCAAGAAGTTTTCCAAACAAAATCTGCTGGTCTGTATGATAAAAAAGCAGACGAACACTACAATATTATTAGTGCATTTATTAAAGCAATGCGCGGAAGTGATATTGATGCAACACTTTATTATTTAATGCGAATGCTTGAGAATGGTGAAGATCCAAAATTTATTGCTCGTCGAATGATTATTTTTGCATCTGAGGATATTGGTCTTGCAGATCGTGGTGCTCTTATTCAAGCTAATGAGGGGTTTGAAGCCGTTCATAAAATTGGTATGCCTGAGGCTCAGCTTGTTTTAGCGCACATAGCAATATACCTTGCTAGAGCGCCAAAATCTCGGGCAGTTGCAAATGCAATGAGTAAAGCAAAACAGGCTGTATATGATTTTCCTAACGAACCAATTCCTCTTCATTTACGAAATGCTCCAACAAAACTTATGAAAAATTTAGGATATGCAAAAGATTATACCTGGTCAGAAAAGTATGTTGGGCCAACAGAAGGAAAATCATTTTTGCCAGAAAAACTGAAAAATAAAAAATTTTGGGAATGAACATGTCATTGTGAACGAATGTGAAGCAAACTTAGTTTTAAGAGGATTGCCACGACGTTCATTTCATTCACTCCTCGTAATGACAAATTATTTTCTTGAAGAACTGTTGTAGATACCAGGATATGCTGTCTCGGTTATGAAGGCCGGTCGTCTATTATAAGGGTCATCGGTAAAAGTTTGTAAATCTTGTATTACGTATGCCCATGGATCCTCAGCGCCTGGTGAATCACTTCTTGCTAAATATGTGCGATTTGCTGGTTTAAGTAATCCAGCTGGAACTGTCTGAATGATTTGCATATTTTGTGTATGAGGCAAGCCTTGCAAGTTCGCTATGAGAGCGAGAGTTTCTGGTTTTTTTATGGATTCCATAGCATTTGAAAGATATACTGTACTAACAGAATCACCATATGTTTCAAGTACTTGCTGTATAAAAACTTTAACATCATTACTAGTAATGTCCGCATTAATAATATGAAAATTTCCCTTTTTGTAAAGATTTACTATCCGAGGTAGGTGGTATAGCCATGATTTATGACTCCTGTATGCTCTATCAACAGCAAGTTCATCAATATTTTCAAATACTCTTCGAATTTCTTCTTCCGAGAAAGTATGTAATCCAGAGATAGGTAAGGTTAAAATTTTATGCATCAAGCTAGTGCTTTTAAGAACAAAAAAATTTCTGACATCTTCTGGACTGGGAAATCTTCCTAAAAGTACTTCCAACCGTGAAGCAACTTCTGGGAAAACGCGCGTGTTGGTACTTGTTATTGTGTTTAATTCAACAGCAAAGACTCTTGTTGTACCAGGTAACATAGCAGTAAATTCAAGTGGTTGAACCGAGCCGAGGGCAATTACGGCTCCTCTTTCCCCAGTCAGACTTTCAGAAAGGTCTACAACATTTCTTTCATTACTTAGAGTATATGGTGAAAATTCATCTTCTTCGACTTGGCTAATTTGAGAAGCTCTATCAAAATCTGTATGTGCTCGATTTACGAAATTAAGACCATGAGTTTTAAGACTTGCCGCGCGTCTTCTTACTAATGAAGGGATACTTTCATATTGATGAATTTTGTTAACAAGTTCAATTCCAAATTGTGCTACTGTATCTAACTGCGAAAATATTAATGGATCAATTTTTTTAATATCTTTTATCTGCTGGGTTATACGTTGCTTTGTTGCTTTCCATCGTTGTTGCGAAGTGAATTGTTGCGGCGTGTCATTGCTTTCACATATTTGACGTACTAAGCTACTATAGCTTCTTGCACGTGATTCTCTTAATATTACTATTCGTTCAAGTGTATCCATATACCTCATTATAGTTTATCTCCCACAAAATAACAAATTATAGGCTTATTTTGTAGGGAATTTTTGCCACTTGATTTAGCTTTGTTGGTTTACTATAGTAGATAGACTATGGTAAATCCGCAATCAGATATTAAGGAACCACAACAAACTACCGAGGATTCTCCAATTGTTGATGGAGAAATAGTTGAGGAAGTACCTTCTGAGAATGTAACATCAGAAATATCGACAGATGCAGATCAATCCACAGTTCTTCTTAGTCTTGAAGAGCTTATTAAATCTCACATTACCAGTCTTGATCGATTGCAGGAGGAAAAACGTAAACTCACAGAGCTGATTGCAGATGGTTTTAATAATGATGCTGCTTTTAAACAGGTTTCTGACAAAGTGAAAGAGGTCAATAAAGAAAAGTCCGCAATTCGTCAACAAATCATGAATCGTGCAGGAATTATAGAAATTGCGAATAAACTAAAGGATATTAAATCCGAGTTAAAGGAAAAACAAGTTTCTCTCTCAGACTATTTACTTGAGTATCAGCGAATGGCTGGAGTGAATGAAATTGAAACTGCAGATGGAGATGTGAGGGAAATTATTCAAGTTGCAAAGCTTATTAAAAAAGCGAAGAAAGATAAATAAGCATTAGTGCATAGTTCACTTTTTTCCTCTGTTCACATATCTATTGCTGAAGCTCAGAATAAACAACTACTCTATTTGAATAATTGTGTGCTGCTTTATCCCAGGTTCCTGCACAGGTGATAAGATTGAGTCTTGCTTTATCGGTTGAGTCAAAAATTTGTTGCATTGGTGCTCCGTCATATGGATAGCTTTCTACATCGGTAACAGAAAAGGTATATGTTCTATTGTTTGAGTCAGTTACTATCAGTTGATTACCAGGTTGTAAATTTTTAATATTCCAAAAGACTGCCGGTTGACCATTAGGATCGTCATAATGTCCATCAATGACAGCACTTCCGGTCGTTCCGGGAACAAATCCTAAATTATACCATCCGACAACTCCATTCCATCCATTTGGAACATCCATTCTTCCTTGTGCGTCCATGCCAACACCCTGAATATTTGCATTGACTCCAATTGCTGGAATTTGCAAATTTATTGGCGTTGATGGCACAGGGGTTGGGGCAGCAGTAGGCGCTGGTGTTCCTATAATTGGTAAAGAACTTGCTTGTTTTGCCGGTTTTAATGTGGGGGCATGTAATACAGGCATCTTACCACTGCTGCCCGAGATAACCCCTAAAAATATACTTCCTGCAATAGCTGTAGCGATAAATATCTTTTGCATATGTTTTGTATCGCCACTATACCACACTTTTTTTCTCAGGACCAAGCAACGTAATTATCCTCCTACAAATGAAATTAGTAAGGATTAAATCCTGTTGCTGGTGCCCCACCTGGAACAACAACACTTGGTGTTGGAGTAGTCATTGTTGTTGTGGGACTTGTTGCCGCAGTTGTTGGTGTTGTTGTTTGTCCTCGCACAACTGATGCGACTGCAAATGATACAACAAACAATGCGACGATGGTGAGTAAAATCTTTACCATATTTTCACCCCCTTTCATGAATACACGTAATCCTAGAGGCTTAGGTTAAGATGACTTCTAAAGAGGGGTAAGAGTAAGGAAAATATCTCGAAAGTAATATCGTTTTATTCGAAAAGAGTGAAACCTTGGTCTTTGGATCAAGGATGAAGCGATATAAATAGTATGCAATTAAGAGTGGAACAAAAAAAATATGGTCTTAAGCCGCATTTTTTATATCTTTCCAAGATTTAGATTTGAGGCTCTCACTTCTTTATGCACAACTTTTCCAGTTGCGTCAATATCGTAGACATACACTTCTCCAGTGCCGAATTCTAAAAGAGCTATTTGATCGTTTGGAGTATTCTCCAAATATTTTACAATTGCTCGAAGAGCATTCCCAGATGATGCAATAATAACATTTTTTCCTTCAGCGACTTTCGGAAGAATAGTAGAGATAACATATGGAACTTCTCTTTCATAAACTTGTTTCAGGGATTCACCGTGTGGGATTGGATAATCCCATCCTCTTCGTATTTTTTGAAATTTTTCTTCACCAACTTGTTCTTTAATTTGCCATTTATTTTTTCCAGTATAGTCTCCATAATTTCGTTCGTTGAGTAGTGCATCATAAACTGTTGGTAAATCTTTTTGATTAGTTACATTTTTAATCTCTTCTAGTGTTTGTTGTGCGCGAATAAGAGCTGATGCATATCCATAGTCAAAATGGATATCGGCAAGACTTTCTCCTGCTCTTTTTGCCTCTTCAATACCTTCTGGAGTGAGCGGTGGATTATCCCATCCAGTCCAAAGTCCTTTTTTGTTATATTCTGATAGTCCATGTCTAACAAGTACTAATTTTCCCATATATTTTCTAAAGATTTTTTCCAAGTGTTTGTTCGATCCTCAAAAGTTGATTGTATTTTGCTACTCTCTCTCCTCTATCTGGACCTCCAAATTTACACTCCTCCGAACCCGTGCCTACGGCAAAGTCAGCTGCAAAATCATCATTGCTTTCAGATCCACGGTGAGATACAACGCTTTTAAATCCTGCTTTATGGGTTAGTTTTACTGCCTCAATTGTTTCAGTAACCGTTCCTATTTGATTGAGTTTAATTAGTACACTATTAATCGCTTTTTCTTCAATTGCTTTTTGAATGCGTGTTACATTTGTAGTGACTAAATCGTCTCCAACGATTTGGTAAGACTTGCCAATTTTTAATGTGAGATACCTCCATTCTTCCCATAATTCTTGGTCATGCATATCTTCGAAAGATGCAATAGGATATTTATCTGCCCAGGTGACAACTTTATGAGTCCATTCGTGTGGCGTATACTCTTTTCCACCCTCGCTAATAAGTGTGTACATACCGTTTTTATAAAACTCAGATGAAGCGCCATCGATAGCAAGGTCAAATTGTTCGCCCATTTTATACCCTGCTTTCTCAACTGCTGAAATAACAAGTTCGAATCCTTCTTCATTTGATTGTAATTCTTGAGGGCAAAATGCCCCTTCAAAACCTACCCCTGTTGCAAATCCTTTTCCATGTAAAATTTTTTCGAGTGTCATAAATATTTCACTTGCAGCACGGATTGTATCTGCAAATGATTCAAATGCGTTTTCTCTAGGAAGTATCATAAATTCTTGTAAATCAGTTGCCCAGTTGCCATGTTTGCCTCCTTCAACGAGAAGCACCATAGGACGAGGAATAGAAAATTTTTTTACGCCCGAAATATTTCCAATGTATTGATAAACAGGAAGATCATGATTTTTCGCTGCAGCTTTGCAGGCTGCCATAGATACCGCAAGCATTGCATTTGCGCCTAAGTTTGCTTTATTTGGTGTTCCATCTAATTGAATCATTTTCCTATCAAGAGAGGATTGATTGTCTACCTCTTGTCCAATAAGTGCTTTTGCAATAGTAGTATTTACATGGGTAATTGCAGTATGAACACTTTTGCCGTGGAATTGTTTTTCGTCTTCATCTCGCAATTCTACTGCTTCGTGAGTGCCAGTAGACGCTCCTGACGGAACAGCAGCTCGTCCTAAAACTCCGTTTGCTAACACTACATCTGCTTCTACGGTTGGATTTCCACGGGAATCAAGAATTTGTCTTGCAGTAATATGTTGAATTTTCATATCATTTCCTCAGTATAAAAATCTTTTGCTTGAGAAACGTGTATTGTATTTGTGTGCCCTGCTTTTCCTGGGTGTTTGCCTGTAATCAAAACTATTCTAGCATTATTTTCAATTTCATGTTTGTGAAGTATGTCACGAATCAGATGTATATATGTAAGGCTATGTGTATCAGTAATTTTTTCTAAATAAAATGCTTTTATGCCCCAGGTAAGTGCAAGTTGTCTGCAAACAATTTTCGAATCACTGACTGCAATAAGGGTTGCCTTAGGTCTATATGCCGCAAGGCGAAATGCTGTTTTTCCTGTTGCTGTTTGTGCAAAAACTATTTTTGCTTGTAACTGGTTAACAATTACTGCTGCTGCCGCATCAATTGCAGAAGTGAAATCATCGGTATGTTCAAGTTGCGGTAGAACATAATTATTTGTTTTTGCTCGCAAATATTTTTCAGTATGTTTTATTATTTTATTCATCATTGACACAGCTTTTACTGGGTGTTTGCCAGCTGCTGTCTCACCTGAAAGCATCACGGCGTCAACTTCGTCAAGTACACCTGTTGCTACATCGTTCACTTCAGCACGTGTTGGTTCGGGATTTGTTATCATAGATTCAAGCATTTGTGTTGCAATGATAACTGGTGTATTATGTTTTCTTGCTAGAGCAATTATTTCTCTTTGAATAATGGGAACTTCCTCTTGCCCCAATTCGACAGCCAAATCTCCCCGAGCAACCATTACAGCATCAGATTCATGAATAATATCTTCCAGTTCGTTTACCGCTGCTTTTGTTTCAATTTTTGCAATAATTCTGGGTTTATTGCGTGCATTGTCTAGCATTTTTTTAACTGCAATAATGTCTTTTGCTTTTTGCACAAAAGAAATAGCAATATAATCAACCCCATTTTTTAGCCCAAATGCCAAATCTTTTTCGTCTTTTTCTGTTAAGGACATATTTGGTAATTGCGTTTCAGGAATATTTATTCCTTTGTGTGTCCGTATTTCTCCTCCTTCAACAACATGGCATATAGCAAAGTCTTTATTTGAAGTAACTACGTTTAATCGAATAATGCCATCGTTAATAAATATTGGATCTCCTGGTTTGAGAAAAGGAAATATATTTTCCTGAACAGGAATGCCTTTTCCATCTTGATTTTCTCCATATTGCAGTCTTACTTCTTCTCCACGGTGAATAATAATAGGACTTGAGAGTGTACCGACACGAATCTTTGGCCCTTGTAAATCTTGAACAATTGCAATTGGCACATTCCTTTCTTTTTCTAGTGCTCGGATTATAGTAATATTTTTTAGATGATCTTCATGTGTTCCGTGAGAGAAATTAAGACGAACAGCATTCATGCCATGAAGAAAAAGTTCTGTAATAATTTCTGATGTTGATGAAGAAGGATCAAGTGTCGCTAGAATTTTTGTTTTTTTATAAGTCTGCCTAGAATCCATACAGAAATACAGAATAACAAATTTATTTTCCTTAGTAAAGATAAACAAATATTGCTATCTCAATTGTACTTATGTCTGTAATTACTGAGAAAGACGAAGTCCTGCAATAACCATAATAATTGCAGCAATAATGCGAATCATATAAATTTTTGCAGAATGTTTTTCGAGTAACTTTGGCCAAAAAATAGACGCTCCCATTGCTAAAAACATTGAAATAGGAATTGATAAAATTGCCGAGGTAATTCCGACATTTGTTTGCGTTGCTTTATTTGCAGCAAGTGTCCCAATTGTTCCAAGAAGTGCAACAATAAAAAGAAACGGAATATTGGATGGCTTGATTTTTTTCATATCTTTTTTGAAAAGCAAAACTGTAGGAAGAAGGAAAAATTGTCCAATGACTTGTGTCCAAAGTGTTGTTTCCCAATAACCATTTACAGCAATAGATTTTTTTATGAAAATTCCCATAAGCGATATAATAATCATCGTAAATAATGCTAACAAAATTGGAGGTTTGATAAATGATTTCGGAGAAAATTTTTCATCCATTGTGAGAAAAACTCCTGCAAAAAATAATATGATAATCAATATATATTGTTGTGGAGTAAGAAATTCACCAGCAAAAAATGTAGCAAGTACTACAGCAAAAACTGTTCTAATATTAAACAGTGGTGACAAAATTGAAACATCAAGTAGATACAATATAAGAACATTTAACATATTTGTAGCTGCATAAAAAAAAGAGGCACTTAGCATCATAGGAGTTTCTTTTGGAAGTCCGACATGATTTATGATTGCAATAGGAATTGTTGTGCAAAGAATTAGAAATGACCAAATAAAAGAATACATCCATGGATTTTTTACAGAATGCTTTATAGCAATTTTCCCAACAAACACTTCAATTCCATAAAAAATGCTTGCAATCCAGGCAAAAAAGATAAATGACATAGATTAAGAATGTTCTTCAAGTAAAGAAACTGTTACTTCTCTATGTCTTGGTCCGTCAAATTCAACAAGGACAACTCGTTGCCACATTCCAAGAACTAATTGACCATTTTTCATTGGAATGCTAACAGATGGTCCAATAATTGCTGAAAGAATGTGATCTGGTACATGCGCTGGATTGTGTGGATGTCTAAAATGTAATTTGGGCATTATGGCGCGAAGGGTGTCCAGTAAATCTAAATCTGTCCCTGCATCTAAATCCATAATAGTAATTGCGCACGTTGTATGAGATGCATATATGATACAAATACCATTTTGCATTTGTTTTTCTGAAACAAATGCCTCAATAGTATCTGTTATATCAATTACCTCGTCTTTTTTGTGCGTTGCAACAGAAAATGTTTTCATACTTTTATCATAGCAAAAAACGTGTAAAAATGTGAAAAAGCTGATACACTAATTTTTAGGTTCGCTTCCTATGGAACAACACGATACGCGCCAGTTGCTGAAAGATTCCTCTCTTTGGGGAACTTCATTTGATTCTGTTCTCACAACTGTTGGTTCTCGTCTCTCCGGTCTCACACAAGAAGAAGTTGTCAGTCAGCAACAAAAGTATGGGAAAAATGTTCTTGCCCAGCGGAAGACAAATACAGTTACTATGCTTTTACGTCAATTCACTGGAAATCCTTTGATTGTTGTATTGGCAATTGCAACATTTGTTTCTTTTCTTTTGGGGCAACAAGTCAGTTCATACTATATTTTTGGAATGATTCTTGTGAGTGTTTTTTTAGGATTTTGGAATGAGTACGGCGCAGAAAAAACAATCAATAATCTTTTAAAAAAAATTTCCCCGACTGCTTTTGTTTTACGAAATGATGACAAACAAGAAGTTCCAGTAACAGAACTTGCAATCGGAGATATTGTTTTACTTTCTCAAGGAAGTATTATTCCAGCAGATCTTCGCATTATTGCTTCGAAAAATTTAGAAGTGAATGAATCAGCACTTACTGGAGAATCCAAGACGGTTTTTAAAACCAGTGAAAAACTCGAAAAAGTTCCAACAACGATTGGAGATATTTCCAATATGGCGTTTATGGGTACGTCTGTAGATAGTGGATTTGCAAAGGGGGTTGTTGTTGGAATAGGGAAAAGTACACAGTTTGGAAGTATTGCGAAAAGCGCACTGTATGTTAAACCAACAACTGATTTTGAGAAAGGATTGGCTAGATTTGGCAAGCTTTTAGTACAAGTTATTTTATTATTAACACTTGCAATTTTTTCTATTAATGCGCTTCTTGGAAGAAAATTTCTTGATTCACTTCTTTTTGCTCTTGCAATTGCGGTTGGTCTTACTCCAGAGCTTTTGCCTGTTATAGTTACCGTAAGTCTTTCTCATGGAGCGGGCAAACTTGCAAAGAAAAAAGTTATAGCGAAGCAACTGATTGCCATAGAAAATTTGGGCAATATGGATGTGTTATGTACAGACAAAACAGGCACACTGACAGAAGGAAATATTGAGCTCATGGATATGCTAAATATTCACGGACAAAAAGATACCTCGCTTCTTCTTCCTGCAATGCTTTGTAACACTGCCCTTGTGCACCATAAAGTCATTGGAAATGGAATAGATGCTGCAATTTGGAAATATGCGCAAAAAAATGATATTCATATTCATCCACAAGTGGAAAAAATTGCGGAAGAACCATTTGATTTTGACAGAAAAGCGATGTATGCAGTGATACAAGAAGGAGAAAAAACAACACTTATTGTTAAGGGTGCTCCAAATATGGTTTTGCCCATGTGTACAGAAAAAGCGCATAAAAAAACATTTTCTGAAACGTTTGACAATCTTAGCAAACAAGGACTACGCGCTGTGGCAATTGCAACAAAAATAGTGACAAAAAAAGAAGCCTATTCGTGGCATGATGTCAAAGATATGGAGTTTGTTGGGTATCTTACGTTTCTTGACATCCCAAAAAGTACTGCAAAAGAAGCGCTTGCCAAACTTGCACGACTTAATGTGGCGGTAAAAGTTGTAACTGGAGATAATGAAGTCGTC
>PPGL01000098.1 GCA_003173915.1 Candidatus Levyibacteriota bacterium
GACAAAAAAAGGTTTTGTCAGGTTTTCGATTAGGGTCGACATCCATTCTTCTTGCAGTAATATTGTTGTTTATTACCGGGTACATGTTTTTTCAATATCGAGCAGCAGTTTTTAGTCCTTCTCTCACTGTTAATTCTCCAAAAGAAAATAGTACTGTTTCCTCCCAAGATGTAAGTATTGTAGGGCAGACAGAACCTAGTACGAGCGTTACGATTAATGATGCACCAGTCTATGTTGATAAAGATGGAAATTTTAGAAAAGATATTAGTGTTTTTTCTGGACAGACAACAATTGTTATAAAGGCAGAAAATACTTTTGGGCGCGTTTCAACAATTATCCGCCATATTACTGTAGAATAACATCGTGAATAAATTTTATGCCCCTTATCCCAAAGTCACGCAACTATATAATAATTTAAAAAAAAGTATCTATACAAATCGCGTTTTTCTGTTACAAATAATTGTTATAACAACGCTTTACTTTCTTTTTCGAATAATTCTTCTTACAAAATTACCGATTTTTGGCGACGAAGCAGTATATATTCGATATGCGGAGGATGTGTTATATATCCCTCATCAATTATTTATTTCCCTAACAATTGGAAGACAACCAATATTTATTTGGATTACTTCTTTTTTTCTCCTAATTTTTAAAAATCCAGTTTTTGCTATTAGAATGGTTTCTGTTATAAGTGGTTTCTTAACTCTGATTGGATTACTGCTTCTTTCCTATGAAATTTTTCAGAAAAAAAAGACAGCACTATTAACCGTACTGCTTCTTACGTTCTATCCATTTGCAGTTATGTACGATAGACTTGGAATTTTAGACTCAATGGTTGGTACGATATATATTTGGACGATATATCTGACGTTTCGCTTTGCAAAAACTCTATCATTTTTCTTGAGCTTTCTCCTCGGTATTGTTCTTGGTCTTGGAATTTTAATAAAGTCTAATACACTTTTTGGACTCATGATACTTCCCGTATCCTACTTTCTTCTTCGTTTTAAAGAAGATCAGAAAACTCATACGATTTTTTTATGGATACGAGGAATGGGTATTGTACTTATTGTCTCTCAAGCGTTGTCACTTATCTCTCGATTTTCTCAAAATTATCCAATTATTGCGAACGTTGATCATTTATTTATTTTTCAAATATCGGAGATCTATACGCTTCCAGGACAAATTTTTATAAGACACATACTCCAAAATCTTCAATTAATTTTCGTATTTCTATTTTCATATATTCCGTTGTCTTATTGGATTCTCCTTATTATCAGTATTACTGCATTTCGAAAAAAAAGTGAAGAAAAACAAGCCCTTTTTTCATATGTATTTATACCAATTCTTGTTATGGCATCCTTTATGAAGGAAATACAACCACGATATATTTATTTTATAACCCTACCTCTTTTTCTATTTATGGGGGAAGGAGTGGAGATAACAACACACTTTATCTATAAAAAATTTAGCAAACCTCTCGTATGTAGTTTAATTATGTTTCTTTTAAGTATTTGTATATTTTCTTACCCTATTTTTGTTAGTAGTAAAATTATTACTGATTTTTCTCACGCTCCTATCCTTCTTTATGAACGCATGCAGTACATAGGAAATAGTGGGTGGGGAATTGGAGATGCTGTTAATTTCTTTTGTTTACAAGTAGCGGAAGGGAGTCATATTGTTATTGGCTTTTATAGCGATGAAGGTAATACGTTAGTACGCTATATGAGCATAAATCCATATATGACGTTTGTATCTTTTCCCACTGTCCAACAAGAAATTCCTCGCAAATTGTACCCAATTGCAAAAAAACTCCCTGTATATTTTGTTCGTTTTCAAAGAAGTAATTTTTTAAGTTCATACACTCATTTACCTCTTCAGATACAAACTGAAACCTATTGGGGAGATATGGTATACAACATATATAAAGTCCCATCTCAGTAATACATTGGTTGACAGACAATTGATAACAACGTAATATAACAGTATGGACGCTGCTCAAATTCTTCTTATTGTTGTCGTTGCTGTTTTGACATTTGTTCTTTTTATTTTGGGAATTCAAATTTTTTTCATTCTTCGAGAATTTAAAAAAACTGTTTCAAAGGTAAATAAAGTACTTGATGATACTGGTGTTATTACAGAGAGTGTTTCTCAACCTATCTCAAATCTTTCTAGTATGTTAACGAGTGTAAAAACAGGAGTGACACTCTTAAAATTATTTCAAAAAAAGACTTCCGGGCAAAAAGATTCAAAAAAAGAGGGAGAAGGTCATGGACAAGAATAATCGCGAACACTCTGTTCATAGTGGTGGATTTGCAAGCGGATTTTTTGTGGGTATTGTTTTGGGGGGTCTGATTGTTTTTCTCCTTGGAACAAAAAAAGGAAAGCAAATATTAAAAACTTTGGCAGAAAATGGATTTGAAGGGATTTCTGATTTGGGAGAACTCCTTGACGATGATGAAGAAGATGATGGAGAATACGAAGAATATATTGATGACAGTCCAGGACCAGAAGAAGTCCCTGTCTCAGATGGAGACCTTGCTCCTGTTCCAGTTGTTCATGAGAAACGGGTAGTTGTGGTCCATCACCATCCCCGTCCCCACAAACGTCTTTTTAAGGGTGTAAAGAGATAAGAGTTACTCTTTTTGTTTAAAACTATCAGAGGTATTGTGACTATTCTCCAAACTTTGCAATATTTGCATTTTGCTCGTCAAGCGTTTTTGCAAAATGTGTTATTCCTTTGCCATCGGTAAAATAATATAAATAATCAGTATTTGCAGGCGTAGCAGCTGCAGTGAGCGCATGTAAGCCGGGATTAGAGATTGGTGTTGGGGGTAGCCCAGGGTTTCTATATGTGTTGTAAGCAGAAGGAATATCTAAATCTGTTCCGGTTACTTGTGGCCACCAGGTTTTTTTTGCTGGGGTATATCCAATGGCATATTGTATTGTGGCATCTGCTTGGAGAGCCATGCCAATATGTAATCTATTCTCAAGAACAGATGCAACAAGCTTCATATCCTCTGGAGATTTTCCTTCTCTTTCGATAATTGAGGCAAGTGTGACAATATCGTGCTCAGATAAATTTGCTGTTTGGTTAATTGTTGCTTGGTGATATTTTGTCATAAAGTTATTTTTCATAATTTCGATGATTTGATCAATTGTCGCATTGGCTGGGAAAAGATAGGTATCTGGAAATAAATACCCTTCTTCTGTCGCGAGCGTATCTTTCCAAGAGGGATCGTAGGTAGATATTTTTTCTTGTAAAATTTCTGCTATTTCTGTTGCTCTTTTTCCCTCAGGTATCGTGACCCAAATGTCAGTTGTTCCGTGTGTGAGTGCTTGTGCTATTTGGTCTTCTGTCATGGATGGAGAAAGTTGGAAATTACCTGCTTGGATTTTCCCCTCAAGTCCTAATTGTTTGATAGTAAGGAAAAAAATAATTGGATCTTTAATCAGACCTTGGTTTTTCAGCTGATTTGCAATATCTCGAACATTTTCTTCAGGAGTTATTATAAATTGTTTTTTTGCCGTGTCTGTGGGATTCACAGCTTCTTTGCCATTATGCCACCACAACGCAAATAATAAAAGACAAACAGCAATAACAATAACAGTAACACGAAGTCTTTTCATAATAGAAGCGGAAAGGATAAAGCGTGAAGCGTAAAGAATTTTATTTTCTTAACACTCGTCGCTTAACGCTTAACGCTAAATTTGCACAATCGGGAAGTTATTCAAGGACTCTTGTGCTTCTTGTAGATTATACAAGTTTTCGCTATATAGTGTATAGAGCGTTTCGCCTTTTTCCGCATTTTCACCAATTTTTTTATTAAGGTAAATTCCTGATCCTTTTTGGGTTGGACAGCCAAGAATTCTTGCAATGACTGTGCTATTTTTACTATTTATCGAGGTGACAACACTTTTCTGACCTGCGGTTACTGTGCATATATGTTTTCCAAGTTTATGAGATAATTTCCCACTTGTTACATCTTTATTTCCTCCTTGTGCCTCTATAATTTCTTTCATTTTTTCTAGCGCTTTTCCAGATGTCAGTAAGTGTTTTGCCCATTCACGTCCATTGCCATATGTTTCCTCGATTTCTTTTTGCTGTTTTTTATCATGCAAAATACACATATCAAGTAATGTCCCTGCTAAATGGAGGGCATGCTTTTCAAGATCCTGTGGTCTATCTTCAGTTTGTTCGAGTACTCTGAGTGAATCTTGACTTTCGAGCACCGGTCCTATTCCGCGTCCTGTGGGTTGGTCTACTTTATGAGGTAGAACTGTTAGGTGAATATCAAATTTTCCTGCAACATATTCAAATTTATTTTTCAAAATTTCTGCATCTTCTTGCGAATGAACTTTTACTGAAGGACCATATGGAACATCAATCACAACGTGATTTGATCCAAATGCAATTTTTTTTGCCATGATGGAAACAATAATTTTATCAAAACTCTCAAAAGACAGAGGGCGCTCTACATGAATTAACACATCATCAGCAGGGGCAATCTGAACACTTCCTCCCCAAACAATACATGCATTTGTTTTTTTTACAATTGTGTATATTTCCTCTTTTGAAAATTCTACTTTTGCTAAGACCTCCATATCGTCTGCAGTTCCATCGGGAGTTGTAATTGCACGAGACGAACTTTTTGGAATAGTAAATCCTGCGGCTGCAATAATTGGAACAACAATAAGAGTTGTTCGCGTTCCAGGAACTCCACCAATTGAGTGTTTGTCAGCAACAATACCTGAGAAGCTTAACTTCTCTCCTGTTTCAACCATTGCTTTTGTGAGAAAGTATAATTCTTCATTGGAAAATCCCTTGGAATAGCCAGAGGCAGCAAAATAGGTAGTGAGTACTTCTCCCATGCGGTTATGCGAAATTTCGTCCATGATGGCATAAATTTCTTTGTATGTAAGGTGTTTGCCAATAAGTTTTCGTCTAATGCCTTCAAGTGCTAGAGCTTGTTCATCAACTACTTGTTTCATAGTGTTTGCAATCTCGATTTAATAACTAACCGTTTCCATACTGTACCAGGAGGTGTACAGGTAATAAGAGTTAGATAACTATCGTCAAATGTTTGTGCTAAGACTGATGTGTCATCAGGGTCGATAATGGTAATTGAGAAAATTTTATACGTGTATACAACATGTTGTACCGTAACAATAATAGTATCACCTATTTTGATGTTTTGGATATTAGCAAAAATAGTTTTATAATTTTTTGGATCATACAGTTGAGGAAGTGTTGAATGTCCAAAAATTACGCAATTTCCTTTATCTGGTGGAGTACACCCTCCATCAAAATTTACTAAGTGTTTGCTAAGATCGGTATCGACTGTTGAAACAACAGCATTTGAAATATTTAATCTTGGAATTGATATCGTGTACTGCGGAACTTTAGATTGATGTTCTTGAGCGGAAGCAGTTGGAAACCAATTCTTCGCATCGGTATAATCGATTCCACTGAGAGCACTTGCTTGGGAAGCAAGAAGACTTTTAATAGATGCAGTGGTAACAAGTGTTGTTGATGGAATTGGTACAACGATTTCCTGTGCTTGTAGTACAGGAGCAATAAAAATTTGCCATAAGATAAGCGGACTAAAAACGTATAAGACAATAGCAGTACCAATCCCCATAAGAAAAATTCCGGTAATTCGGACAAAGAGTTTTTTTTTAGAACCTTTTGCTTTTTTATAGTAGACTTTGTTCATTGGGATGTTAACGTGACAACAATGTGGCTGGCAAGGCGAGGCAAAATTTTAGGTAAAAAGAAAAGATTTGGAGAAAGAACAAAATTCACACTTTGGATTTGAGGAAGTGCTTTTACAATATCGTTAGCTTCTTGAAATGATTTTCCTGCAAGTTCTTTAGCAAGCTGGGAAGTATCAATTTTTGGTTGAAGAGATGCTTTAATGATAAGTGTTCCTGTCACTGTATTATTTGCTTGTTTCACATCTGTGACGTCTGTCTGGATACCATCTGAGGTCAAAACCATATCTGATGGAATAGTACCTTGTAGTTCATGTGATGCTAGGGATGTTATATCCGCTTTATCAACAGCGAGTGCTTGATAGGTAATTGTTCCGTCAAGTGACAGATTTTGTGTTTGATCCCCGACTTTACCACTTATCGTTTGTTGAGAAAGGTCTTCTTTAGTGAAAAATGGCAGAAGCATTTTCCCATTTCCTGTTTGTTGTGCTAAGTCTGCTTTTGCTTTGTCTTCCATACTTTTTGTTACATCTGAACTTAATTTATCAATATCAGCTTGAGAAACAACAATCACATCTTTTTTCGTTCCTCCGCTAAATGCTGTGTCGTTTTTCCCACTAACACTTCCTTTATCAAAACCGTTAACACTAAATTTTGCACCTGAGGGCAAATCGTATGCCGGTCCAATATCAGAGGCAGTTACTGAAACATTTGGCACAGTTACAACATCTCCAGAATACCCAGAAGAGGATGCAACAGTAACATTACTATCTAGCGTATACTTTAGATTATTATCAGAAATAATCGTTGTACCTTTTGGAATGGTTGTTGTATCGGTTAGGGTACTAAAAATAGTAATTTGTCCTTTTGAGGGGGTTCCTACTTCTTTGGTTCCGGTTGTTTGTTCGGAAAGGGATCCTTTTTCATCTGTTGAGACTGTTTGCCCAAGTAACACTCCTGTGTCTACGTCTGTTGCACCGTCTGTAACAAATGAAATTGGCTGCTGACTTGTAAGTACTTTTGGTGTTACCGTAAGTGATACATGGGCAGAAATGCCAAAAATATATAGCAAAACAAAAAGAACACATACTACGACTGTCCCTCCTGCAATAATCCATGGAAGGGGAATGGAAGAAAAAGAGGATATATCTTGCTCTTTCATTCCAGACTGTTTGCGATGAGGTTTATCTGTACGAGGTGGTATCATTGCAGCCAAGTGGGAGAGTAATGGGACAAGCGGTTTTACAAGTTTTGCAATTGATTTTTGCTTTGAAAGTGTTACCAGGTTTTGTTTAATACCCGAAAAAAGAGCAAACGCACTTGTTGAAAAATTTGATGAAGAAAATTCTTCACTTTCTTCTTCTTTTTCCTCTTCAGGAAGGTTTTCAATGGTTTCATCAAATACTTCTTGGGAGATAGGTTGTTTTTTAGGTTTGACTGCAGTTGTTGCAACGTCTGCGTCTTGGACAAATCCAAAATAATCTGCACTGACAGTATCAGGCAGTTGTGTTGTTTCTTCTTGTTCTATTTCTTCTTCTTCCTCTTGCTCTGTTCTGTCCAATTCTTCTTCTTGTGTTTCTTCTTGTTCTTCTTCTGTTTGCTCTTTGGATTCTTCAATAGGTTTTTGTGGTTGTATAATTTTTGCTGATTGAATTTTTGAAGGCAATGCATCTGTTCCAACAATAAATCCGAGTTGAGCGGCTGTTCCATACAACACAGATTTTGTATCAAAGGCTTCGGGAAGCACAGTAACTTGTGGCATATGTAAAAAGGGAAGTGATTTACTCCACAGATGTGTAATAAATGATTGAGTGAGTTGTTTATTGCTATTTGTTGCAGAAAGAATAATACGGGATGGAAGAATTTCAACAGAAAAATCTTTTAGTGCTTTGTCTACTGTTTGTTGGACTGGTTCTTCAAATGGAATCAGTTTGGTTTCGATAATGCGTCCTGCCCGAACAATAGAAATCAGAATAAACTTTTTGCCAAGTTCGACCAAAATTGCAGACACTGGTGCACCTTCTTCTTTTTGTAACAGATGAAGAATCGCTTCGGTAAATACGAGAAAACCTATTGGTTGCAATGCAAGTTCTTCACAAATTTTTTTTAAGCGAGTAAGATAACCTCTCTTAATTTTTCCTTCAATAATCCAGTCTTGCTTTACACCAAAAACTGTTTTTTCTGTTTGAATTTTTCCAGGAAGATTTTGTTCGGCAGTGCTTACTGCTTTATCAACAACTGCAAGCCATTCTTCAAAAGATGCTTCTTCAAGTGCTGTTGGAAAATGTTCTTCTGCATGACCGACAACATGGATTGTTCCGTTTAATTCTTCCAAAATAACCGCACCGACTTTTTCATCTTGCAGAAGGAGTGCAAGGAAGTAATTTTTTATTTCTTTTTTCCCAAAGTTTAAAAAAGGCAGCTTCATAATATTGTTGTCATCCTGAACCCGTTTCAGGATCTTCAAGGAGATGCCAAAATGCATTCGGCATGACAGTTCTTACGCTTACTTCTATTCTACCACAGCATACATTCTCTGCTGATTTGCACCAAGTTTTTCCTGTTTGGTTATCTTAAATGATTTAATAAGACCAGTGTGCTCAACATGCGGACCTCCACAAAATTCTTTTGAATACGCGTTATGATCGCCTTCTTTGCCGCTACCGCCAATAAAGTATACTTTTACTTTTTCTTGATATTTTTCATCAAACAGCCCAATTGCACCTGTTGCTTTGGCAGCCTTAAGATCAAGCATTTCAAAATGGACTGGTAAGTCTTCTTTAATTTTTTCCCTCACACGATCTTCTACTTTTTTTATTTGTTCATCTGTCAATTTTTCTGAATGAGAAAAATCAAATCGCAAACGCTGCGTAGTAATATTGGAGCCAGTCTGAAACACATGATTTCCCAAAATATCTCTAAGTGCTTGTTGCAGCAGATGGGTTGCTGTGTGACCCTTAACAGTCAATTCCTCCGTATCTGCCAAACCGCCCTTAAATTTCCCCGCGGATGCAGTGCGGGAGAGTTTTTGATGTTCTTCCATTTTTTGTGCAAATGCTTGTTTGTCAAAAACATACCCCAAACTTTCGATTTGTGTTGGGGAGAGTCCATGCGTTGTATATAAAATGAATGCGTCATCTGCAGAAATCTCGGTGACTCCCAATAATTCATCTCCAGTTCTTTTTTCGAGGTTCTGTTTGTTTCGGGGTCCTGTCACGGGTTCCTTTCCGTCGGTGCTCGTTCCTATCGTTACGTGCGCGCCATCGGAAGCCTTTCCCCCGTGCCACCCCTTGTTCTGTTCGCTTGTAGATTTGTTTTTGTATTTTTTCTCTATGTATCGTTTTGCTTCTTTTCTGGTATTTGCGTATTTTTGTTCTTCTTCTAAAATGATACCTTTGACTTCTTCATATTTTTCAATAAGAATAGGATCGGTTTCTTTATATTGCATGACAATTGTTTCTAGAACAGGTTCGATTTTTGTGTCTTTAAGTTTGTACAAGTGGTCAAGACCCCTTCGAATAAGTCTTCTGAGAATATATCCTTGTTCTTTATTTGATGGTTTTACTCCTGCTGCAGAGATAAATAGTGCAGCGATAAAATGATCGGTAACAATACGCATATCTTGCGCATGATCTTTGTAGTTTGCTCCGGATGTTTGTTCTAGAGTTTTAATAATAGGAAAAAAAAGAGATGTCTTAAAGACATCTGGTTCATCATCAACAGCGGAGAGAAGTCTTTCAAGTCCACCACCAAAATCAACATTGGGTTTTGGAAGTGGAGCAAGTGTTCCATCTTCCTGTTTTTTGTATTGCATAAAGACACTGTTGCAAATTTCACGATACCTTCCGCAATCACAGTTGACGTGACACGTTTGGTCTTTCCATATACTTTGCTCATGGATTTTTAGATCAGCGCCAAAATCATAAAATACCTCACTATCAGGGCCTCCTGGTTCGCCTGCTGGCATATTTTCCGGTACTCCCGAACGGCTCCACCAGTTTTTCTTCGCGTCGTAAAAAAAGATTCGCTCTTTTGGATTAAGTCCAACAGAAGAAAAAAGTTCTGTCCAGATTGCAAAAGATTCATTATCCCGTGGAACTTCTTTGGTTCCTTCAAATACAGTAACATAGAGTTTTTTGGAATCCAGATGTAATTTTTTTGTCAAAAATTCAAATATCCATGGAAGTTGCTCTTTTTTGAAATAATCCCCAAGACTCCAATTTCCAAGCATACGAAAGAATGTTGTGTGTCGATTATCTCCAGTTTCCTCAATATCCTGGGCACGGAAAGAATTTTGTACGTCCACGAGACGTGTTCCAGCGGGATGCGGTTCACCAAGTAAATAAGGAACAAGTGGTTGCATACCTGATGATGTAAAGAGTGTAGTCGGATCATTATCGGGTACAAGAGGAGCATTTGGAATTCTTTTATGTCCATTTTCTTCAAAAA
>PPGL01000041.1 GCA_003173915.1 Candidatus Levyibacteriota bacterium
ATCGGAAGACCAACCCGCTGCCAAACTGCCAAAAAATCCTCCCACTTCAAATAACGAAACGCAACCATTCGCACCAATACTGCTATATCCTTTTGACTCAACTAGAAAAAGAGCTGTCCAATCGTTAATTCCGGTACGCACCGCATAAACAAAGAAATAGGCAATGGCCAATAACCAAAGATAGGGATTTTTTAGAACAAAATCGAAAAGAACTTTTTTACATGACAATTGTTGATCACTTTCTTCATTTTCGATTTTATCGACATAGTCATTGCGGTATTTTTCAATAGAAGGAAGGCCAAGCGATTGAGGAGTGTCTCTCAAGCGATTAATTAAAAAAAATCCAATTAAGATACAAAGGACACCAGGAATATACATCGCATAGCGCCAACCGAAATACTGCAACGCAACACCTGCAACCCAAGGAATTAAAAATCCCCCCACATTATGAGATACATTCCAAGTTGACCACCAAGATCCCCGCTCTGAATGTGAATACCATTGAGTCAAAAAGCGAGCGCAAGGAGGCCAACCAAAACCTTGAAACCAACCATTCAAGCCCCAAAAGAGAGCAAAGAAAAAAATAGAAGAAGAAAGTCCAAAACAAATGTTGCAAATACCTGTTAACATTAAACCTATCGCCATCATGTAGCGAGGATTTATTCGATCGCCAATCACACCACTAGCAAACTTACTGATTCCATAAGTGATAGATAAAATACTCCCTAGAATCCCCAACTGACTTTTGTCAAAACTTAAATCTTGAATCAGGCCCGGCATTGCAAAAGTAAAGCTTTTTCTTGTGAAATAATAAAAAGCATAACCAATAAACATCGAGTAAAGGATTCGAATCCGCCAATATTTATATTCCGTTCGAATTTGCTCTTTATCTTTCATCTCAGGAATATGAGGAGCCGGTTGCAAAAACGCGAGCAATGTATTCACATGAATTCTCCTTAATTTCTATTCCAGGGCTGTCTGAAAAATGATAGCTTATGATCTTTCACTGAGAAATACCTATTCCGCAAATCGCTTGCTTGTTTGACAAATCATAGGACAGACAGAAAAAATTTAGCAACAAAATGCACGAGTTCCTTTCCACTAAAAAGAGAAAATAGAAAGGAAAAACTAGATTCTGTCAAGAATTTTTTCTGCTCACACCATTTAAAACAATTTAATTTATTGATAATTAATTATGTAAGTAATATTATAAACTTAAATTTATTTTATAATCAATAAATAAATTATTTATTTTCAAGAATAAACTTTATTAAATAACCTATCCTGTTATTCTAAGAGAGTGATCTTCCTGTGTAAGATGGGCGTTAAAATCAAATTCTGATTGACGTTGAACACTGTAATCTGTTAGAAATGTTTGAAATAGAAATATTAAGGTTTTAGATTTTTTACTCATGATACGGCTTACTCTTAATGCCCAATCAGATCCTGAAATTCATTTATTTAACAAATCAACTCTTTTATTAGGATCAGATCCCAATCAAGTTGATTTGCTCCTCTGTGGGCCTGAGATTCAATCTATTCATCTTAAGATTATCGATCAAAACGGCTTTCCTGTTTTAATCAATATTGCCAATGACCCTTTTGTTTCTGTTAATCACCATCCCTTTGGCAAAAAATTGCTGAATTCAGGAGATTTGATCATTGTTCATCAAATCACAATTCTTTTTGAAAACCTTAATGCAGAGGAAAATGCATTTGATAGCTCGAAAGAAGGAACTCTCGTTTCTTTATTAGAAAATAAAATAAGGGCTCAAGAAGAAACTCCTCCTTCCTTTATAGGAAATATCCAATTTTCTTCCTTTTCTCTGCCCTTCGAAAAGGAGGTCGAGGGACTAAAAGAAGATGAATTGCATCAAACATCTATCGAAAGTTACTTAAAAGAATTAGAATCGACTCACGAATCTTTAAAACAATCTTCTCCTTCAGTGGAACAAAGTTTTTCCAAAGAACGAAAGAAAATAACAAGTTTGAAAGATGATTATTTGAAAGATCTGGATGACGACAATCGTGATCACAAGGCAAGCTCTGTAGAACAAGTGGCAGAAACGAGTCATCTTTACCAAGCTTGGAAATGGATTTTGATTTTTATTTTTTCTTTGCTTGCCATTTCCGGAGTCATGGGAATAATCATCTATTTTACCTTAAGCGATAAAACAGAGGCGCAAGAAACGAAGGCCGCTCAAGGAGTTGCCGATATTGTTATCGCTTTAGCGCATGCTCAACTCAATCACTTAAAACCACATAACCAAAATTGGTCGGATGTAGACTTCTTAAAAAGCAATTTACAGGCAGTCCTACCCGATACAAATTCTTATGCTTCTCAAATTGATGCTCAAGGACAATTTAATTGCTGTCCTTATAACTTGCGCATTTACACTAGCAGTGATTTGTCTCATTTTCTTTTAATTGCTCAACCCGATCCTTATTTTTTATATTGGTTAATTCCTCAATCCATTATTGTTGTTGATTCGAATTTAATGGAATTGCGCACATTAAAAGATATCCGCAGCTTGAATCGCTTGCTTGCAAATCCTAATCCTTTAGATGGTCCAAATGGAAAAGAAATTACCTCTCTCATTAAACAAGGTGAATTAATTCGACTTTCAAACTTAGCTCAAGATTCAGGTCTTTCGGATTTTGCTCCCCCAAAAAATTTAGGCTGGATGAGACCTGGTGCAGAAAATTTAATTTATAATGCCCCACGCTATTATCGATTAGGACAAACTATCATTCAAAAAGCCATCAATTTATCCACCTTAAAAGGATCTAGCCAAGAAGTGGCAAATTTAAAGCAGGATATTGAAAATTCTAATTGGCTTCATCACTTGATCTTGTATTCTGATCAGGGGAAGAAATCAGCTCTTTTAGCTCGTCAAGGATTCAGCATGTTTGCACCTTCCGACAATCTGCTTTTTGGATATCTTTTATTTAATGCTCAGGGAAAAATTCATCAAGTGCATCTCCTAAAGGATGAAGAAGGAGGGAAAGATTCTTCTATGGCCTATTTATCCAAAGAAAAAGAAGGAGATTTTATTCACCTTGAAAGGATTCCTGAAGCCAGAAATAAGGAAGAAATTAAAAAAAACATAGAAAATTCCGTTGTTGACCATAATCATCCGATTTATATTCAACTTCAAGCACTCGCTCATGCTCGCGAAAATGAATTGAAACCTTTGCTAACCGCCCTTTCTGCATTGATGAATCAAGAATTGCAAACACCTCGGCCTCAATTTCAAATAGAATTTCAAAATCTTTCCCATGTTTATTTGATGGCTAATGCTAAGCATAAGCAAATTCTCAAAGAGAATTTAGACGCACTTTATCATAAGTATGAAGAGATGCCTATTCATCAGTTCTTAGCATTTATTAAAGAGTTGCATCTCAATCAACTCATTCAACAAGAAGATCAAACGTTGACCATTATCGATGAAAATTGCCAACAGAATATGGAAACTTTGTTGACTCAAATTGAAAGTAGCAAATCCTTAGTAGAGCTAGATAATTTTATTCGCATTGCAACGACATGGCTTAATCTTGATTATATTAAAGATCCACAAGAACTCATGAAATATCAAAATTTGCTACGCAACCAGCTTCTCGAGCAATTAGAAAAATATTTGTTATCACGAAAAAAACATTTTCTGGTGAAATCTGACGATAGAGAAGCTTTGGAAGACATTTTGAATCAACAACACTTTATCCAGCCGGAAGAAAAGGATTTCTTCTTGAGAGAATTTGATGAGTCGCTCGCAACGCAACTTTCTCATGAAACCGAGGAGCAAGCAAAAGCCTATTAATAGCTTTTTTAACCGCGAAGATCGTGAAGCAACTATAGCCTTAGTTCCCATAACGGGAAATTAAGCTTTGATAGTGATTGGCACCATTATAATATAAAAGAATAGGAGGTGTATTTTTAAATTCTTTTTCTCCTAACTTTAAATCAAATCTCCATTGTTGATTATTTTGAGTAAAAACGAAAATAGGAGTTTTCAAGTGTATAGAAAGAGCCATCAGCTCATTTTGTCCTCCCCATAAAGTCGTATTCTCTAAACAGTCACAATAAAAATCCACTAAAGTAGGTTCACGCTGTAGCTTTTCTTGTAATTTCTTTTGCCATTCCTTATCACCACCTTGTTTTTCTTGATACTCTGTTAGAACTCTTTGACCTTGAACAACATTCTCAAAGATATCGCTGATGCTCTCTTTAAATTGCTCAGAATTCTCGCGTATATAATGAGCAGCCTGCTCACGATAGGTTCGATGCTGATCTTGACTTCCAGACAGTTGATCATCAATAGATCTAAATAGACAATGTCCATCATCACCAATGGCAGGATTGGGTTTAAGAGAAGCTTGCACCTGTTCGCACATCTCTTCTTCCAATCTGTCCATCTTATTCGATAAATCTCGCATTGTCTTTTGAACAAGCTGATGATTTTTTGGTGATGTATTCACAAATTGAGAAGCAAAACCCTTAATCTCTTCAAACATTCGATCGACCTGTTCAATCGCTTGCATATACTCTTGAATTGACAAAGGAATCATCTGATCCATTTCGGTTAAAAGTTTTTGGGCGCGCGAAATATCAGCTTTTGCAGCCATCAAAATAGGATCTTCTATGAAGAGATCTGCTTCTACAAATTCTGGAGCAATAACTTCAAAATCTTTAAGGAATTCTTCCACATCATTTTCTTTTTGGTTTAATTTGGGAGCTCGAGATTCAAAAACAGATGTTACAGGAGATTTCTCTATTTCTTTAACAGAAGGATCACTGACGGTTTTCCAGGAGCGGCCGAACCAGTGACATATTCTTTGATACAAACTCGATTCAGATAAAGAAGAATTCCTCGGGACTGAAGAAGTGGGATCAACTTTCCAAGACATATAATTAACCTCATTCAAAACAATTTAATTTATTAAAGTGAAAATTAAACTCAAAAACTATAATTATAATATAATTAAATTTTGTTAATTTTATATAAAATTTATTTTAAGTTTATTTAGTGATAATTTATGATCTAAATGTTCTTTACTGATATCGAAAATCAATTTATAATTGCTCAGGTTCTTCATAGAAAGGAGCATGCATGAAATACCCGATTCCACCTGGAGTTTTTGATATTATTCCCGTTAATAGCCAGGAGGCTTGGAAGAGTTCTTATTTATGGGCTTTTGTAGAAGATTTAATTCGAAAAACCGCTCGTGACTATGGTTACCAAGAAATTCGAACTCCTTTATTTGAACGCACGGAGCTTTTCCAACGGAGTGTCGGG
>PPGL01000003.1 GCA_003173915.1 Candidatus Levyibacteriota bacterium
ACAACATAAAACAATATCATATTTTATATTTGGAAGATCCACTTGGAGAAAACGATTGGGAAGGATGGGTAGACCTGACAACAAAACTGTCTCAAGAAGCAATTGTTTCTGGAGATGATTTAACAGCAACAAATCCCTACAGACTTCAGATAGCAATTGATAAAAAAGCAATTACAGGGATTACCATAAGCCCCAGCCAAATTGGGACAGTTATCGAAACACTTGCAATTGTCGAAGTTGCAAAAGCAGCAGGATTAAAAGTAACAATTTCAGGAAGAAGCGGAGAAACACTGGATGATTTTATTGCAGATTTTGCTGTTGCTGTTGATGCAGATTATGTAAAATTTGGGGCTCCTGCGCGAGGAGAACACGTTGCAAAATATAATAGATTACTCCAGATTGAATCACAACTCCAATTAGTGAAATAACAAAACAAACTCCCCTTTTGGTTGCTCTACAGAGTATTTATTAACAAACCAACTAATATTTCCCTTTTGCACTTCCTCATGTATTTTTGTTAATTCCCTTGCCAAGACAATTTCTCTATCCCCTAATATTTCTTGCATCAAACGGAGTGTTTCCAAAAGTTTGTGAGGAGCTTCAAAAAAAACAGTGGTAGTTTCTATGATTTCTTGAACTTGTTTTATTTCTTTGAGTAACTTTTTCGCATTTCCTTCCTTCTTTGGCAAATACCCATAAAAAGTGAACTTATCTGTTGGAAGACCAGAAATTGCCAATGCAACAATAGGAGACGCTGCTCCTGGCAAACCACTGACTGGAATGTTTTGATTTTGGCACTCGCGAACAAGTGTAAAACCCGGGTCAGATATTGCCGGAGTTCCTGCATCACTCACCAAGGCAACATGTTGACCTGATTTTAAGATTTCGATAATTTCTGGAATTCTTTGTTCTTCATTATCATCATAAAATGACAGTAACCGCGGTCGTGGAGTATTTTCATAATTTTGCACGTAGGTTTTGCGCAAATGATCTAGAAGTAATCCAGTATGTCTTGTATCTTCACAAGCAATCACTCCAATACTTGTTAAAAGCTTGGCAGCACGAATAGTAATATCTTCCAGGTTGCCAATTGGAGTTGCGACTATGTATAATGTTCCAATACCCATATGCTCGAACAAATTTCAAGCTTTATTATACATCTGATTCAAACCTTTAGCTATTTTGGCGTATTTTTTCTTATGATGCTTGAATCAGCATTTATTCCAATTCCATCAGAAATTACTCTTCCCTTTGCAGGATTTCTTGCACAACAAGGAGCATTTAACTTTACCATTGTTGTACTTTCTGCAATTGCAGGAGATGTTATTGGCACACTTATTGCATATGCAGTTGGATTTTTTCTGGAAGAAACAGTTATTATTGGTCTTATCGAAAAATACGGAAAATTTATTTTACTTACCAAAAGAGAGTACGACCATGTGATGCATTGGTTTCAAAAACATGGAGCAATAATCATTATGATAGGAAAACTCCTCCCAGGATTTCGAACAATCATTGGTCTTCCGGCGGGACTTGCTGAAACACCGCTTCTTAAAACAGTTCTGTATACTCTCATTGGCTCTGCAATTTGGTGCACTGCATTCACTTACGCTGGGTATACACTCGGAAATAATTGGAAGTCTTTAGACCCGGTATTTAGAAAGTTTGAAATCGTTATTGTTGTAGTTGTTATTGCAGGAATTTTGTGGTACGTTAATCACAAATTAAAAATTGTTAAATTTTCAAGTAAGAGATCTTAAATGAACTTTCTCACGAGTCCGACTACTTTTCCTTGTATTAACAAGTGGCTTGGGTAAATTGGCTGCATGGACGAATTTGCTGGCTTGAGAACAACTTTTCCATCTTCTTTATAGAATTTTTTCAGCGTTGCTAAATTATCATCAACAATTGCAACAACAATATCTCCATTTCTCACTTCGTGATCTTTTTCTATAACAACATAGTCCCCATCCAAAATACCATCTTCAATGAGTGAGCTTCCTTTAATTTGTAGCACATACGCTGTTTTTTGCCCGGAAAGCATCGAAGCAGATACAGAAAAAGTTGCATTAGCATCGGTATGTGGTTCGAGCGGTTTTCCTGCAGCAATAAAACCCATAAGCGGCAAATCTACAGAAGCAGCAAGACCATTTCCCATTGTTGAAGAAATCTTTTCATCGATAATTTTTAACACCCGAGCATTCCCTTCCACTTTTTGGACATACCCTTTTTCGACAAGCGAACGAATAATAGCATGAATTGTTGAATTACTCTTGTGCCCAGTAGCTTTTGCAATTTCTGAAAGCGTTGGAGAATATCCAAAGTTATTTTGAAATTGTGCTAAAAATTCTAATACTTCTCTCTCTTTTCTGTATAAAACTCCTGGCATAATTGTTTAAAAGTCTCCCGAGGATCAGGGGTCGGGCAGAAATATCTTACTATTATTTTATACGAAAATTCGTATATTTTTGTCAATCAATCATAATAGAACAATTAACAACCTTATTAGATCAATTGAAATTTTTGTGGTAAAATATGTTAAATAATTCCCCAGCTTATGTCATTGCGAGTTCTCCGAACGAAGCAATCTCTTTATTGAGAGTCATTCTCGACTTAATCGAGAATCTATATAAATAAGTGGATTCCCGCCTACGCGGGAATGACAAGACAGGGAAAAGAGAACATATGAACTTTCAACTTGTATCAAACTTTACTCCTGCTGGCGATCAACCACAGGCAATAGACAAACTAACTGAAAAGATTAAAAAAGGAAACGAACACCAAGTACTCCTTGGTGTTACTGGTAGTGGAAAAACATATACCATGGCATCAGTTATTGAGAAGGTACAAAGACCCACCCTTATCATTTCACACAACAAAACTCTTGCCGGACAACTGTATCAGGAATTCAGAGAATTTTTCCCAAACAATGCAGTCTCCTATTTTGTCTCCTATTATGATTATTATCAGCCAGAAGCATATATCCCAACATCTGACACCTATATAGAAAAAGAAGCAGAAATTAATGAAGAGATTGATAAACTAAGACTATCTGCAACAACCAATTTGTTAACGCGAAAAGATGTTATTGTTGTTGCCTCTGTTTCATGTATTTATAACTTAGGATCGCCTGTTGAATATGGAAAATTTGTCATGGAACTTCGTGTTGGTATGAAAATTGAACAACGGGACATTATGGTACGTCTTTCTGACCTGCAATATGACAGAAATGAATATGGATTTCACCGAAGCACTTTTAGGGTTAGAGGAGAAAGCATTGACCTATTTCCAGCATACATGGACAGTGGACTTCATATTGAGGTTAGTAACGGCAAACTCACTGCCCTTACTGAATTTGACCCACTCACCGGAAATGTTATTGGCTCACTCGCGGCAACGGTTATTTATCCTGCCAAACACTATATGACTGATCCAAGAAGTTACCAAGATGTTTTTAGTGTAATTAAAAAAGATTTAGACGAACAAGTTGCCAAACTTAAAAATCAAGGCAGAATTGTCGAAGCACAACGTCTTTTTCAACGAACAAATTATGATTTGGAAATGATTAAAGAAGTTGGATATGTTAATGGCATTGAAAATTACTCCAGATATTTTGACGGGAGAAATCCTGGCGATGCTCCCTACACACTTCTTGACTATATGCAGGCGTGTGCGGATGAATGGCTTCTTTTGGTTGATGAATCACATATTACACTTCCTCAAGTACGAGGAATGTACAACGGAGACAGATCGCGAAAAGAAACGCTTATTGACTATGGTTTTCGCCTTCCCTCAGCTCTGGACAATCGACCTCTCAAATTTGATGAATTCATGCGACGTGTCCATCAAGCAGTGTATGTCTCTGCAACTCCAGATGAGTATGAGCTTTCTCTGGCTCAGGATAACGTAGTTGAGCAACTGATACGCCCAACAGGCATTGTTGATCCTGACGTCATTGTAAAGCCTACAAAAGGCCAAATAGAAGATCTTATGCAAGAAATCAAGAAACGCGTGGAAAAACATCAGCGCGTTCTTGTAACTACTCTTACCAAACGTATGTCCGAAGAGCTTTCATTTTATTTGGAAGAAAGAGGCATAAAAGTTGCATATTTGCACTCTGATATTGAAACGCTTAACCGTCAGGATGTGTTAGACAAACTTCGTCGCGGAGATTATGACGTCTTGGTTGGCATTAATTTACTTCGCGAAGGGCTCGACTTACCCGAAGTTACTCTCGTGGCAATTTTGGATGCTGACAAAGAAGGATTTTTACGATCGAGAACATCTCTTATCCAAACCATGGGTCGGGCAGCACGCAATATTAACTCTGAAGTCATTTTATATGCAGACACTGTGACTCGATCAATGGATGCAGCAATCAAGGAAGTTAGACGTCGACGGGAAAAACAACTTGCATACAATAAAAAGCACGGCATTACGCCAAAATCTGTTGAAAAAAGTATTCGTGCACGACTAATTGATGAAGAATTTGAAGAAGTGGAAAAGCGTGAGCGATCAGACGGATATATGTTGCAACTCGAGAAAAAAGAAATTCTGCTTCCAGACGAGCGCGAAGCTGTTGTAAAAAAACTGCGAACGCAAATGAAAGAAGCAGCACGTAATTTAAATTTCGAAGAAGCAGCAGCAATTAGAGATAGAATTAAAGCACTAGAACAAAGGGATTAAAATCCGCTGATGTTTTCGACATGCTCAATATCTTCCACAACTCCGTTTTTATCCATTGTCACGCCAATTGCATCAATTCTTAGTGCTTTTGGTAAATGAGGATGCATTTTGGAATATAGTTGTGCAGTTCGAACAAGATTCTCAATCTTTGTCCGAGTAATTGCCTCAAAAGGCTTACCGTAGGCATCAGAAATACGAGTTTTAACTTCAACAAACACGAGAGTTCCTTGCTCTATTGGTTTACCCAAAACTGGCTGAAGAGCAATAATGTCAATCTCTGTATAATTTTTGCGGAAATTCATTTCTTCAATTCTATACCCTTTTTGCATAAGATAGTAAGCAGCTTGATTTTCTCCTTGTTTGCCAACGGGATTTTTAATTTTCATGGTCTAAGTATATCATCATAAAAATATGTTGTCATTTCGAGTGAACGAAGTGAGCCGAGAAATCTCATACAAACGTGATCCTGGACTTCTGTGAGTAAGATCCCTCCACTCATTCTTCGTTACACTTAGAATTCGGTCGGGATGACAAAAAATACTAAACGCTAGTGGCTAATTAGGAAACAATTGGTCGTGGAACTTGTAGATTGTATAATTTTGCTCTTTTTACCCTTTTCTTTGCCTTTTGTTTAACTTCTACTGATTCAATAAGAGGAGATGCAATTGGCCAAATTCTCTCAACAGCAACATCCCCCACCATTTTTTGAACAGTAAATGATTTATTTTCTCCTCTACCTCGGATAGACAAAACAACACCTTCAAAAACCTGAATACGAGTTTTGTCACCTTCTTGAATTTTCTGGTGAACTCGAATTGTATCTCCTGGTGCGAAATTGATTTGCAACATAGTATATATTATATCCTAATTTGGAAAATTTCTCAATTCTTATTTTAGCCTCGCGTCGCTTTCAGGAAAGCAACAAAAAGTGGGTGAGGCCTCAGTGGCCTACTTTTGTATTCCGGATGACCTTGTGTTCCAAGGTAGAACGGGTGAACCGAACGAGGAAGCTCGATAATTTCACATAAATTTTCAACAACCGAGCGAGCGCTAATAATAAGCCCTGCCTTTTCAAAATCCTTCGCAAATTCGTCATTAAACTCATATCTATGCCTATGTCTTTCAGATGTCAAACCGCTTTTTGCATCAATTGGCCCTCCGTACTTTTCGTATGCTTCAAAAGCCATTGTTCCTTTTTTCACAATTGCATCCCATTTCCCAAGTCGCATCGTGCCACCATATGCGCGCTTTTCCATAAATTCTTTCTGTGCCGGCATAAGATGAACAACAGCATGCTTTCCATTTTTTAGATTCTCCTCTGTATTTGCATCCTTCCACCCCATAACATTTCGGGCAAATGCAATTGTCGCAAGTTGCATACCATAGCAAAGACCTAAATATGGAATTTTTTTCTCCCTTGCGTAATTTGCTGCGGAAATCATTCCTTCTGCTCCTCTTTCTCCCCAACCAATTGGAACAATAATACCATCAGGTGTCCCTAGAAGTTTTTCTGCGCCTTCTTTTTCTACTTTTTCTGCGTCTACCCATCTTGTTTTTACTTCTGTATCTGTTTCCCAACCTGCATGATCTATCGCATCAAAAAGTGCTGCATACGAATCTCTAAGCTGATAATCCCCTGTCCCAAAATATTTACCAACAATTGCAATTTCAACTGTTTTTGATTTTGGTTTTTGAATTTTATCCCACAGTTTTTTCCATTCTGAAAGTTTTGCTTCCCTAACCGGAAGTCCTAGTTTCTTAAGGATTTTTTGTTCGAGTTGTTGCTCATGCAAAACAACAGGAATTTCGTAGGCACTCTTAAGATCTGGATTTGAAATAATATTCCCCTCATCCATATTGCAGAAAAGTGCAAATCTATCTCGACGTCTTTGATCAAGATATTTTTCCGACCTAGCAACAATAAAGTCGGGTTGAATACCCATAGAATTGAGAGTCCGGACAGAAAGTTGTGTTGGTTTGGTTTTTGGCTCACCTAAGTGTTTTGGTGTTGGAACATAACTTACATGAATATGAATAACATCTCCAGGATTTTTCCATGTCATAATACGTGAAGCTTCGTAGTAAAAAATGTTTTGATACTCTCCCGCTGTTCCTCCTAACTCAATCGTAATCACATCGGCATCTGTTTTTTGTGCTAATGCTTTAATACGAGAGATGATTTCGTCTGTGATATGGGGAATTGCTTCTACATCCTCTCCGTGATATTCAAATCGTCTTTCGCGATCTATAACGGTTTGATAAATTTTACCCATCGTAACAAAATTATCTTTACCCATATCTTGGTTAAGGAATTTTTCGTATGTCCCAATATCCATATCTGCCTCTGTTCCATCTTCACAAAGGAATGGGTCACCGTGTTCGATTGGATTAATTGTTCCTGCGTCTAAATTTAGATAATTTTCGAATTTTAAAGGAACAACATTATATCCTGCAGATTGAAGTAAAAGGGCAATAGAGGCGGCGGTAGTGCCTTTCCCGATTCCAGAAATCAGGCCTCCTGAAACAAAAATATACTTGGTTCGTTTTCGTTTTTTTTGCGGCACGATTTATATTACAAAAAAATTCGATAGCAGTCAATATGATTTTTTACTGAGGTGTATTCCCTTCTTTTGTGCTTCCATTCCGAAGAAATGAGGTAATTTCTTTGATGCGCGGAATTCTAACATGCATTCGAAACCTTCTCACGTACAATTTCCTCATCAAACGTAAATATTTATTATATTGACGGAGAAATCGGGAAAATCTCTTTGGTGAGTACCTTTTCTTCTTAAGGAGCTTTGCATAATCTAAATCCATAGGATAGGAAATATGCCTTTCAGTTGGCATCTTTCCAGTTCGCAAAGAATACTGAAGTCCTCGGGCAACCTCAAGAAGAATATTAATTCTTCCCTCCACTTCGAATCGTCTGGTTGAAAGATACAGACGGGGTGTCCGTAAAATTGCAAATTTTGCTTCTGATTTAATTGCTCGCTTAATATAATCAACGTCTTCCCAGATTGTTAAAGTTTCATCAAATCCATCAATATCATTAAAAATGCTTCGTGTGCTAAATATACTGCTACCAAGCCCAGCTGGCCAGATATATTTTCCTATTTCAAGTGCTAAAATGTTATACATAAGAAATAAAAATTGATCCATTGGGTTACTTGATTGTGCTCGAGCCCAACAATTAGCTAAATCTATTCCTTCTGTTTGCTTAATTAATGTTTGAAGAAAGTTAGGATGTAAAATAACGTCTGCATCAAGAAAAAGAATAATGGGGCTACTGCCCGCTTTAGCACCAATATTTCGTTGATGAGATACACCTTTTTTATTGTCGGAAATTACACTTAAATTTAATTTTTTATCAAATTCTTTAGCTACTTTGACGGTACGATCATGAGAACCACCATCAGAGACATACACTTTAAAATCCTTGTAAGTTTGCTTTTCAAGTGATTTAAGAAGCTCAGGAAGAAATAATTCTTCATTAAGTGTTGGGATAACAATATCAAGCATGTATAAACTATATCAAAGCAATCATAAAAATCAAAGTAGTAGCTTTTGGAGACTGGAAGTACTTTAAAGTGCAGTAAGAATAATCATCGCATCAGATTTTAATACCTCATACGCAGATTCTGATATTCCTTTTCCTTGCTTTGCTTGCAATAAGGTAAGTGCGTCTTGAATTTTTGTTTTAGCAATAGATACTTTGCCTGATAAGTATTGAGCCTGAGCATCACGTAAAGCTGCATACAAAGAATTAAACGATCCGTTGTCAACTAAACCTAGCCAATAATTATTAAACAAATCCCTCAGTATATTTGCAAAAAACTGGGAATAATCCTTAGTTTCAAAATCCTTTGAATTATCAAATTTATCAAAAATGAGAGAATATGATGTCTGAAGTAAATGATCACTTATATTAGCAATAACTTGAACATTTCCATTATTGTCATATAAGTAACTTTTAATTGGGTGTTGCTTCCCATCGGTACTGGTTACAACAAGTTCGTATATTCCCGAACTTGGCGTTTGATAATATAACATACTTGCACTATGTGCTTTTGCAGTTCCTCCCTCTATCTCATCTGACAACGGGTGTTGAATAACTGAATGCGCAAGAATATTTCCACTGGAATCTCTGAGTGAAAGAGTTACCTGAGGATCTGAAATAACAAGAATATATGATAAGTCTGTATGAGAAGGAAAATACCAACCTACATTAGCAAAGTGATTATTATACCCTGCCGCAAGAGATTGCCAGTGAAAATAAGGATCGTTAATTAAAAATGTATTGCCAGAAATCCCTTTTGCAACAACAAAGTGGACTCCTCCATCTGACTCTTCTTCTTCAAGAATTCCAGGAATACCTGTCTGTAAATTGGTGGTGAGCGCTGTAATATCTTCAAAATCTCTTCTGTTGTACATAAGCGCATCAAAAGAAGTAATATGATTTACTGGTACAGCTTGCTTAGATAATCTTTGAATGGCAATCCAATTTAACAACCCATCTCCAACATATCCATCAGTTTGTTTTTTTAACCATGTATTTAATGTCCCTTGATTAAGATCGGAGCCTCCCGGCAATTTTTCAATTCCATAATATTGCAATACCATTGCAGCTGATGTCAAAGCGCATCCCCAACGTGCAATCATAATATTTTGAGGAGACCACAGGCTCGCTGAGTCATATTCTTGGATACTCCATGGCAAATCGTATTGTTTCAGCTCTGGGACAGGAAGATTAATGTTTTGAGTTAAAGTTGGGGTAGAGGTCGGAGTTGGAACTTGAGTCAGGATTGGAGAAGAAGACGGAGTTGGAGTAGGCGAAGGAAAAGGAGTAGGAGTGGAAATTGGAGTAGGATTAGATTGAGAAGTAGAAAAGAAATCGGTTCCATATCCAGTTGAGCCATTAAATACTGTAGAGAATATAAGAAAAAAATTATTTCCTGCTGGAGGAACTATCGAAGTATCAGTAACACGCACCGAATTACTAGAAATCTGTTGACAAATTCCAAATCCTTGATATATGTTTAGTAAATTAGCATAATATGTCACAGTACTGTCAGTTAAACCTTGCTGTATTGCAGCATATTTTATACTAGAACAGTTTACTTCTGGTAAAAGATTATCAATTTGATATGTTGATGGAAAAATGTACTGAGAATTTCCACTTATAGTTAGTTCAGAATAATTATATGCGAAAGCAAGTGAACGAACAAAAAAAGAAAGGATTAAAAGTATGAGAAAGTATACAAAAAAAGAATTAAATATCTTCAGGGAGAGATATTTCATGTAATTATGATATATTTATAGAAACTCTTTTGTCAAGAGGGAAATTATTTTACCTTTTGAATAATACAAAATTTGCCTGCAAATTTATGGGGAAATATTAATTTGTAGTTATTTCTGTAATTATGTTTAAATTCTTTCACTGCAGTTTGAACTCCTTTTGAAAAAAAATTATAGTCATCAATAATAATATATCCGCCTTTGGACAAACGAGTGTGTAAAAACTTTAACGCAACAATTGTTGGACTATATAAGTCAAAGTCTACATATGCAAAACATATTTTGTTTGGTAATTTTTTTTGTGAAATTGTATCTTCTATATAACCTTTTATAATTCTTGTTCTATTTCTTGGAAATCCTATTTTTTTAAGTCTCTCAAGTACGTTCATTTCTGGATAGCTCATTGTTCCTTCATATTTTTTCATACTTCCCAGTTTAAACATATCATCAATCAGAATATCTTTTTCCGTAGGTTTCGATAAACCCTTGAAAGAATCAAAAAGCCATAATTTCTTTTTATATTTTTTAATTTCATTTGCTAAGAGCGTCGATGTTGCCCCCATTGCAACTCCAAATTCACAAATATCGCCTTTCAAATTAATACTTTTATGTAAATAGGAAATTATATATAAACCTTCACTTATTGATGTACCATAAAGATTTTTAAGAAGATATATTTTTTGATAATCTTTTTTGGGAATTTTTGAGACAAGATCAGCAAAAGCTTGATATAATTCTTCAACTGCTGTAGTGAATTTTTCTTCCAAATAATTTAACTCATACACTCTAATTGTCTGAATTCCTACTCTTATAAGAAAAAAATCTAATAAATTTCTTAATTTTCTCTTCATATTAACTGCTGCATTATACAAAATTACTTAAAGTTTTAATAGGTACACATAAATGTTACAATTACCCATATGATAATCCTCTTTTTGTCTCGCTTGTTTTATCCTCATATTGGAGGTGTAGAAAAGCATGTTTTAAAACTCTCCCAGGAACTTATTAAAAAAGGTCATAGAATAATTGTTATTACTGAAAATCATGGATGGAAAGATAAAGAAATCATCGATGGAATAAATGTTATTCGCATCAATGTGGGAAAAAGAGAAAAATTGAAAAAATTTTTTATATGGAAAGAACTTTGGAAATATAGAAGCTTAATGTATAATGCCGATATTATACATTGTCATGATGTTCTTTTTTGGTATCTACCTTTTGGTTATTTACATCCAATCAAACCTGTTTTTACAACCTTCCATGGATATGAGGGGAACACTATTCCAGGTATTAAGGCAGTGATGATGCACAAACTAGCAGAATTTTCTTCCAACCGGACGATATCAATTGGCAGCTTCCTGGATAAATGGTATCATACCCATTCAACAATAATATCGTATGGAGCAACTGACACTCCACAAAAGATAGAAATAAAAAAAACTGGTAAAAATCCGACATTTCTTTATATTGGCAGATTGGAAGAAGAAGTAGGAATTCTTGAGTACATTAAAGCATTAGGACTTTTGAAACAAAAAGGGATTACATCAAAACTTATTGTTCTTGGAGATGGAACACAACGACAAGAAGCAGAAAGCATGGCAAAAAAATATAATTTGGATACTAATTTTCAAGGTTTTGTTGAAGATATAAACTCGTATTTTTCTAAAGCAGATTATGTCTTTGTTTCAAGATATCTTGGAATTCTTGAAGCATTTGCAAATAAGAAATTTGTATTTGCAACATATAATAATCAAATTAAAAAAGACTACCTTACTCTGACACCGTTTAGCTCGTGGATATCTATCACTCCAGATGCTAAAATTCTTGCTGATTCAATAGAAGATATATTAAAAAATACCAAAACTCGAAAAGTATCTATTAATGATGCCTTTCAATGGGTTACAAAACAATCATGGAAAAATCTTACTGAAAAATACTTAGCACTTTGGGACAGTAAATAAATTTATGCCGACGCAGTATTCACTAATAGTTACTAGTTTATTTGCAAGTATAGTTGTTGGACTAGGAATTTTTTTTTATGTAAAGAGACATCCTAAAAATATTAATTTTTTAGCACTGCTCCTTATTCTTTCTTTTTTACCAGTTATTAGTATTTTTAGACCAGGAAGTTATCAAAGCGGTGATATGTCTGCACATGTTACATTTGCTATTTCATTTTTTAAAGCACTTATTGATGGATCTATTATTCCTCGTTGGGGTATGGACCTTAATTATACTTTTGGGTATCCTTCGTTTTTATTTATTTATCTTCTCCCCTATTATTTGATTAGTTTTCTACATGCCGTGGGATTTCCATTTTTACTTGGGACAAAACTAATATATGCTCTTGGATTTATTTTATCTGGAGTGACTATGTACTTTTTTGCAAAAAAAGAACTTGGAAAATTAGGTGGATTTATTGCAGCAATTTTCTATTTATTTGCCCCATACCATTTAGTGGATCTTCATTTTAGGGCAGATATTGGAGAAATAGTTGCATTTGTTTTCTTACCATTATTACTTTTAGCAATTAAAAATTTATTTGAAAAACAAACATTTTTTAGATGGCTTTTTGTATCAATATCCTTTGCCTTTTTAATTCTTTCGCATCCAGCCATCTCTGTTGGAAGTATACCCATAATAGTTACGTACATTGGATATTTGTTCTACTTTGAAAAACAAAACAAATTAAAAACGATTCTATCAATAGCTTCTTCTTTAGGAATTGGGGTGCTTCTTTGCACCTTTTATTGGTTTCCACTGCTTGAAGAAATCAGATTTACTTCTTCCTCACAATATCATTTTCAAATACTTTTCCCAAATTTCTTGGAATTTATTTATAGTCCCTGGCTTGGTGGATTCCTCTTTCAAGGGCACAAAGGAGAACTTTCTTATATTATCGGATATGTACAACTTCTAGTAATTATTTTTTCTCCATTTGTATTGTTTAAGAAATTACTTTCCAAAAAACAAAATATTTTTATTCTGCTTATGCTAACTCTTTTTATCGTGTACTTTTTTTTAATGCAACAAATATCAAAACCCTTGTGGTATATCATTCCATTTATAAAAAACTTCCAATTCTCTTATCGTTTTTTAGGACCTATTATGTTATTTGCTTCTTTAATAGCAGGAGCACTTCTTTCTCTTATAAAAACCAAAAAACTTCTTGCCATAATTCTTGTGTTTGTTATTCTTTCTACTATTCTTAACTGGGGAAATAGAAAAAATGTTCAAGAACTAAATGAAGAATTTTTAATTGCAAATGTTGCAAGAAGCAATATAAACTTTGCAGTCATGGGGCAGGCAATTCCCAAGTGGGCAGATGACCAAATACATCGACCGTGGCTGACATCTTTCCCCAAAAATCATTTGGAGATTGTTGCAGGAAACGCAACCATTACGCAACTACAACGAACAACAACACAACACAAGTATCTTGTAAATGCACAAACTCCAGTTATGCTTCTAGAAAACACGTGGTACTTTCCAGGATGGAGAATATTGGATAACAACAAGTTAGTAAAAACTCAAGTTACAACAGGAAACAAACCAGGCATCATGCAATTTTCATTGTCAACAGGAACCCATATAATTTCTGTTACTTTCTCTGATACCTGGGATAGAAAGCTAGGCAATGCAATCAGCCTTATAACACTAATTTCTATTACATTTAGCGCTTTATGGGTATTTACTTCTCAAAAATTATTGCTATATTTAAGAAAACGAAACTAACATGGCTCGTTCTTCTATTAAAAGCCTATCTACAACAAATAAAATCCTTCTTGGACTTCTTATAATGTGGATTTCTTTCTCCTTTTTTACAATTTTCTTTAATGCAATCAAAACACTGACCGAAGAAAAACAATGGTTATTCTTATCTAGCGAACAAAAAAAGGAAAAAATTTTCGGAGACATATATCTTTTTTTTGCATTTATAAATAAAAATACACCTGCTCATACTAATATTATTCTTTATCCACACACTGAAGAACTTTTTTATTTTGGTATATACAATCTTTATCCAAAAAAAATAGCAACTGCAAGAGATTATAGTGAATTAACTAGTCTTTCTAAAGAAACACAATATGAGTACATTGCAACATATAACAAAGAAGTTTTTATTCCGCATTTTAAAAAAATTACTTCCTTTTCGACAATTGCCAAAAATTTTGGAATTTTATACAAAAGAGTATGAACGAATTTATTGTATTATTGGTGATTTTTTTTCTCTCAAACATTGGATTTTTAATAATATACAGCTTTAACCTTCTTCCAAAAACATCAGTGCTTTCTGTAATGGGTTATTCTTATGGTCTTGGTGTTGGAATTATTGGCACACAGTTATATATTTACTCTCGATTTTCAATTACTTGGACAAAAGAAACAATAATTATTCCATGGGTTGTTGCAACAATAATTTTTATTATACAAAAAAGAAAAGCCATTAAACTTCCTAAAATAGGTAAACCAAAACTTCACATTTTTTCTATTATTTTAGTTTCTGCAATTATTTGCTGCGGAACATATGTATTATTCGAAGCATTACTCCGTCCGGTTTCTGCATGGGATGCATGGGCAATTTGGCTACTTAAATCAAAAGTATTTTTTATTGATAATGGCATTAAACCCGGAATTCTTAATTATGTTAAATCAGACTACCCACTTATTATTAGTTTACTTGGAACATTCATTTATATTGTTCTTGGACGCATAAATGATACGTCTGTACTTTTAGCTTTTTTTGGTTTTTATTTTTTTCTATCTATACTATTTTTCTCGATACTAAAAGAAAGATTTGGAACAGTATCAGCACTGATTTTTACGCTGTTTCTTGTCACAACACAAACAATAATTAGACAAGGAGGAAGAATAGAAGCAGGACAGGCAGATCTTGCAGTTGGTTATTTTGCATTTATTTCTTTTACATTGCTGATAAAGTACCTTAAAAGTAGTAATAAAAAAACATTACTTCTATTAAATATTTTTTTGGCATTTACCGGACTTGTAAAATTTGATGGAATTCCTATTACTATTGTGATTGCACTATTTATCTTGATTCACATTTTTAAAAAGAAGCTCTACATACATCTATATTTACTTCTACTCTGGATTATTCCGATTCTTGATTGGGAATTTTATAAAAAATTAAATAATGTAACCAAAACATATTTTGCAGGGCATGTATTTACATTTTCTTTTGTAAACATAATATCTGTAATAAAGCAAGAATTTTTTGAACTTATCAATGTAAAAAGTTGGAATATGCTCTGGATAGTTTATTTTTATACGCTACTATGTGGTATGAAGAAAGACTATGAAACACTTGTGTTACATACACTCATACTTACTCAACTTGTTGTTTATACATTTCTTTACTTTTTTACAGTAGGGAATAGTCCTGAGAGCTCGTTTGAGAGGCTACTTGTCCATATTGCTCCACTTGCATTGTATACTGTTGCAGTATATACAAATAACCTCTTTAGGCAAATGCCCAATATATCATTTGGAAAAACATATTTAGTAAAACTTCTTAATAACAATAAACTGTAAAATTTGTGAAGAAATCTACATTACTCAGAAAATCAACAGATACTATCTTGATATTTCTTTCGATTTGTGGAATTTCTACTTTCTTTGAAAAATCTATAGATGAATTAAACAAAGACTCTAAAGCATCTGTTGAACTTCCTTCTGGAATTATTAAATAATCATTGATACTAGGCTTAACAGGTAAGCGTAGTGCTCCTCCTGAAATAAGATAAAAAAGATTTGGTTTTGTTGCATTTAGAAAACTTTTGCTGTTAAAATTCCCAACAATATCCAAAACTTTACATTCAGAAGTTACTATACTATTTTTATGAACATTGTGCGCAAGAAACAATACATCACCTACTCTTTTTTCAACAGAGTAATTTGTTAACATCCACTTAAAGATAAGCGGATTACGAGTAAAATTTGGAATATTATCAAGAGCAAATGTTGATCTACTATCCACTTCCAAAATAATATATTTGGGAGAATTTTTTTCTAGCTCGGATACAGTTCTTTCTTCCACATATGAGCCGGAATAATCATACAACTGTAATGCATAGGTATTGTACGTTGTGTGTTGACTGTTTAAAAGGATACTGTCATATGGATAAAGCATAATTTCTCCTTTATGCTGTGCAATAAAAGCAAATATTTCTCTTCGAACGTGTGCAGGAATTGGATAATTTATGGGAAAAACATAGATATCTTCAAATGCTATTGACTTACGATAAGAAATTGCATGCACAATAGTTTTAATATTTTCTGCTGACAAAACAGAATATATCGAGGTATTAAATGGAATGAGAAGAAAAAGTAGCATAAATAATAAAACCGAAAGAACCTTCTTAAGGGTAAACAAAAGATAAAGCAAAATGAAGGTTACAATAATACTTGGGAGTAGTGCAGACAAAATATGCCCCGAATCAGATCTAATTAATGCAGTACGAAGCTGCATAACGGCTGTAATCGTGAAAACAAATGCTGCCACTTTAATTTTTGAAGATACTGTAGCGCCTTTTTGTACTATAAAAAGAAATGCTATCATAACGATTGGAAAAATAAACAAATAATTAGTCTTTCCAAATTCCCATGCTGTATTCATAACATAATAGTAATCTGAAAGCGTAGCTAAAGACGCCTGAAGATATGAAAGATTTCCAGAAATAATAATGCTGGTAAGCATTTGAAAAATAATAATCCCAAGGATATATAAACCAAACTCAATAATTCTTTTTAGAATTTTCTCTTTTCCTTTTATAAAAATATAGAACGCGAACAGACAGCCAAGAAGAATCGTTTGAGGAAATAAATCATATACATACAAACCAAATATTGAAGGTAACAAACTTAAAACAATAACTCTTACTACAGAAAATTTTTTATTAAAAACCATTGGAATCCAAAGCGTTGCATACACAAAAGGAACAAAAAGTCGAATACCTGAATTATCTGACAGAACAGGAATAATGCCTAAAATAAAAAGTAAAAATCCTGGAAGAATATATCTATCTATTTTTTTATTTGTAACTTTTGAGGAAATAAAAATAACAGACAAGGCAATAAGAATGCTTGAAAATAAAGATGCAAGTGGCACAGAAAGATAGGAAGAGACATGAAATAATAATGCAGGTAGTGAATCAAATATTTGGAATAATGGACCATACGTAAAAATATAATCTTTTCCGGCCATATATCCATGCAACAACCTTTCAACAGCATCTGTCTGCCAAGATAAATCAAGAGCAGATGAAAGGGAAATTTTATTTTTTAATTGGTCTCCAATATAAAGAAGTGTTATAAAAAAAGATAAAAAAACATAACTGGCGTATGTTACTGGAAGTGAAAATTTTTCTTTAAGTCCCCACAAATACCATTTTATATATTGAGGCAACCATTTGCGTAGTTGAAAGTTAGATTTTCCTGCCTCCCTATCTTTCCACACAGTGGGAATTTCGGTAATTTTTTCCCCAGAAAAAAAAGCTTTAAGAGTAATTTCTAAGGAATATTCAAATCCCCCAGTGCTTTCTATTGTAATTGAATGAAGAAAATCCTTACTATACATTTTATATGCATTTGTGCTGTCATGCGTTGGGATACCAAGAAGAAAATGAAGTGAAATATCTGCAAATTTTGATAAAAAATTTTTTAAAAAAGTTCCACCAATTTTTTTACCTTCTTTCATAAAACGAGAAGCACACACAACGGAAAAACCTTTTTGAATATATTTATACATAGTATCAATTTGGGAAATATCATCTGAAAGATCTGCCATGACGACAACAATTGCTTCTCCTTTTGCTGACACAAATCCTGTTTTAATTGCATTCATTACTCCCCTACCAGACCCCGTATTATTTTTAATTAGTTGTATTTCTTTATGAAGTTTCTTGTATTTCTTTACCACTGGAAATGTCGGATCAGATGCACTATCATAAATAACAAGAATTTCATTAGGAGTTTTTACGGATTTTGCAATTTTCTTTAGCACCTTAAGAATATTCTTTTCTTCGTGATATACAGGAAGAATTATTGAAATTTTCATATTAAATGTTCTGTAGTGAGATTTGCTCGGAAATCCAAGGAATTACTCTATCAAGCATATCGCTCAATGTTGTTTTTGCTTCAAAACCAAGTAATTTTTTCGCTTTTGTTGTATCTGGTATTCTTTTTTGTACATCATAGATAAATGGCTTATCAGAGATGTAGTGAAAAGGTTTATGTGGACTAATCTTTTCCCAAATTAATTTTGCAAGCTGTAATACCGTTGTAGATTCTGCTGTTGAAAGATTAAAATCTTCATTTATTGCTTTTTTAGAAAATGTTGCGAGAACAATTCCTTTTGCTAAATCTTGTCCGTATGTATAATGACGAATTTGTTTACCACTACCCAAAATATGTACTGGATCTTGACCCCTAACTATTTTTTGAACAAGATCTGGTACGACATGACTCATTGCAAGCTTTATATTTCCACTTTTTATGCTTTTATCAGAAAGTGCACGAACCTCACCAATTCCAACGCAATTAAATGGTCTAAGAATTGTATATGGTAATTTATATTGTTCCCACGCCCCTTTTGCAAAATATTCACAAGAGAGCTTTTGAAATCCATATGTTGACTTTGGTGGTGGAATTTTTGCAAGTGCTGATTCTTTGGTTGGATATATGTCTGTCGACTCATACACCATACTTGATGATAAAACAACAATTTTTTTAAGTTTCCCATTTTTATATGCATCCAATGCCGCATCAAATGTCGAAGCAATAATTCTTTCATTTTCTGCCAACAAATCGTATGCATATTCGTGAAAATAGCTAATTCCGCCTATTTTTGCAGCTCCAGCAATAATATATTCACAATCATGGGAAAGTTTTCTTAGAAGCGCTGTGTTTTTTACATCACCTTTTATAAAAGTGTAGTTTTTATCTTTATCGTATCTTTTTTTTATCTGCCCATATTTTGAGTAATTATCAATTCCTATAACTTGATGACCTTGCGAAAGGAGCTCTTCAACAACATACCCACCAATAAAACCCGCAGATCCTGTGACTAAAATTTTCATTGTTTTTTTAGTTCGTCTTTTCTAAAAATTAATTTATTTGCTCCAAAGACATTCCAGATATCGCAAATAAGAGTTTTTGGTTTAAGGCTTTTAAGAATTTCATCTTTTTGCTCAACGTACTGAGTATGTCTGGTAGCAATAATCACAATATCTACTCCTGCTACTGCCACAGAAAGATTGTGTAAAACATTTTGATACTGATACTGTTTTACAAAAGGATCATGCAATACTACATCTGCATGTTCTCGAAGAAGTGCTTTACGAATTTTAAAACTGAGTGATTCACGAGTATCATCAATTTCTGGTTTAAATGCGAGTCCAAGCAGTGCAATTTTTTTATATACAAGTGGTGTTCTTTCTTTAAGTTTTTTAATAAGAAAAAGAGGCATTGCTTCATTAATTTTCCAACTAGCAGTTATTAAATCAAGAAAAGGATTATCATTTACTAAAAAAAACCCATCTTTAAAAAGACATGGTCCAGCAGTAAGACCTGGAAGTGCAAGTCCATTTCTTTTATATCCAGTATTAACTAAATCAACAATTTCGTGGATATTTCTATCAAAATTTTCTGCCAAAACCATAAATTCATTTGCAATTGCAAAAGAAATATAGCGATACATATTAGTAAACAGTTTTGCTAACTCTGCACTTGTCGCATCTGTTAACAAACAAGAAATACCGCAACTCTCAAAAAACTCCTTTGCTTTTTTCGTAGATACAGCATCAATCCCTCCAACAATTTGTGGTATCTCTTTTGTCTCTGTAATACTTTTTCCTTCAGCAATTCTTTCTGGACAAAATGCAAGAAAAATATCTTTTCCGACTGTTAAATTTGTTTCCATTGCAATTCTTTCTTTAACGTATGTTGTTGTGGAAGGAGAAACAGTACTCCTGAGAATAATAAGTTGTCCTTTTTTCAAAAATGGGAAAATGTTATCAAGAGCTGCATTAATTTGATCTAATACTGGATTCATATTTTCATCAATTGGAGTCCCCAAAGTAAGAATAATAATTTGTGATTTTTTAATAACATTATACTGGTGGGTTGGAAAAAATTTTTTGTTAACATGTGTTTTAAGTAGATGCGCTCCTTCTTCAATAAATGGCATTTTCCCTTTTTTAAGAAGTGTTATTTTTGATTTATCTCTTCCTATACCATAGGTAGTATATCCAGAATCTGCTAACACTAATGCTAGGGGAAGTCCAACTCGACCAATACCAACAACAGTCGCAATCTTACTCATAATGGAGGTATTGTAAGCTAGATACGCTTATAAAGCAATAAACCAAACAGCATCTCTTTTGATATAATAATTATATGAAACAGTCAATTCCATTTGATGAATTTAAAAAAATCTACTCACAAGTTCCTCGATTAACGGTTGAGGTAATGATAACTAGTGAAAAAGGGATACTTTTAACATATCGAAATATAGAACCATTCAAAGGATTTTGGCATTTACCAGGAGGAACAGTATTATTTGGAGAAACATTAGAGAATGCTGTAAAACGAGTGGCACAGGACGAACTAGAAGTACAGGTTGCTGTCGATAAACTTATTGGTATTATTGAGTATGTTGGAGAATATCCCTACAGCAACTTTGACCAACCAATAGGTCTTTGTTTTTTGTGCAACATAACCTCTGGGTCACTACATCCCAATTTTCAGGCAACAAAAGTTGATTTTTTTAATAAAATTCCTAGCAAAACAATTCCTGCTGTAGAAGATTTTTTAATAAAAAATAAGAAATTATTTAATATATTGTAGTAATTTATTTACAATTTGGTTAACTGAGAAACCGTGATAGGCAACAAGAACATCATAGGAAGCAGATATTGGTGTAAATTCCTTTTTCATACCAAAACGAACAAGTCTTTTTCCTTGTACATTGTGATCCACAAGAAATTCGGAAATTTCTGTTGAAAATCCTCCTGATATTGCATGCTCTTCAATTGTAACTAAACTGTGATGAGACGAAACTATTTTTCTTAAAAGTCGAACATCTAATGGATAAATTGTCGGAAACGCAAAAACTGAAGAAGAAATATTTTTCTTTTTAAGTAAAGCATGAACCCTTATCGCTGTTGCAACTTGCGTCCCTGTTGCAAGAAGTGCAATCCCTTCACTTTCTTCAAGCGGGTATCCTTTTCCTATGGTAAATGCATGGAATGGAGACCACAAAATTTTTTCTGGATTTCGCTCAAATCGCATGTATACTGGCCCGCTATATTCATATATAGCCTTTGTTGCAAGATACGCTTCTTGTGGATCGACAGGAGAAATAATCGACATATGAGGAAGAGTACGCATAAGTGCAATATCTTCACTGGAATGATGTGAAGGCCCTGCTTTTGCGTACGCAAGACCTCCTCCAACTCCTATGATTTTTACATTAAGATTTTGCCAACTTACTATATTTCGGATTTGCTCGAAAGGTCTCATACTGGCAAAGGTCGCAATTGAATAAACAAATGGAACAAATCCAAGAGCTGCAAGTCCAGCAGCAACAGTTATTAGATTTGATTCTGCAACACCAACATTTAAAAATCTTTCTGGATAGGCTTGTATGAATGGTTCAAGAATATTAAATCCTAAATCTCCGGTGAGTAAAAAAACGCGACTATCTTTACTTGCTAGTTCGCAAAGTGCCTTTACAAACGCTTTTCTCATATTTTATACCTCACTTCAAGCTCTTTTTTCGCTTGCAAATATTCTTCTTCAGTAAAAATTTTATAGTGGCCAATTAATTTATCCTTTATTGATAAAATACCATTTCCAGATATCGTATGAGCAACAATAACTGTTGGCTTCTTTTTCTCTTTATTTGCCTTTTGAAAAACATGCGAAATATTCAAAAGATTATGCCCATTTACTTCCAAAACATTCCATCCAAATGCTTTCCATTTTATGGTGAGTGGTTCAAGATTTGAAATTTCGTCTGACTTACCAAAACACTGCCACTTGTTATAGTCTACAATTACTATTAAATTATTAAGCTTTAGTCGGGGCGCAAGAAGTGCTGCCTCCCAAATACTTCCTTCCCCACATTCGCCATCGCTAATGAGAACAACCGTTTTTGCATTTTGATTGAGTTTTTTTTGCCCAAGTGCAACTCCGATACCAAAACCAATTCCGTGTCCTAAAGAACCCGAACTCATTTCTATTCCTGGATCGCCTAAAACAGGATGCTCACACAATCCTTGTGTATTTTGCCCAAAGGAATATAGCATTTGTTTGGTAAGTATCTTTTTTTTGTACAATACGGAATACAAAGCGGCAGCAGCATGACCTTTACTTAAAATAAATCTGTCACGAGTTTTGCTTCTTAAAGACTGTTTTTTAATCCTAAGAAAATCAAAATAAAGTACAGTAAGTAAGTCACTTACAGATAGAGCAGAACCAATATGTCCTGTTTGTGCCTTATAAGAAACATCAAGTGTTAATAATGCCACTTCTTTTGCTAGTTTTTTAAACGATTTTTTCACTAAACTTGCCATATTTTTGTCTTTTTTTGCCATAAAATTGTTTGAGAAATACCTTCTATGAGTGTTGTTTTTGCTTTCCATCCCAAAAGTGCATGTGTTTTATGCATATCTGCTTTCCAAAAAAAAGTGTCCCATGGTCTTCCTTCATAATAATTTTTTTTAATTTTTGATGATGAATTTGTTATTTTTTTTACAAGATTTGCTAACTGATAAATTGACGTTTGTTTGCCTGTACCGATATTAAAAATTTCCCCTGATAATTTTGTCTTATTTTTTGCATATAAATAAGCATCTACAACATCATCAATGTAAATAAAATCACGAGCTTCTTTCCCTGTTGCCAACAATATAGGAGAATTAGTAAGAGCAGCTATAATTACATTTCTTACGAGTCTTCCTTTTTCCTCGTATGGACCATAAACATTAAGTAATCGAAAAATAATGAGTGGTTTTTTCGTTGATTTTGCAAACGACTGTGCAAGATGTGTTGCTGTCGCTTTTGTAACTGCATATAAATTATTTGGTTCCAAAAGGTCAGATTCTTTAAGAACCTTTTCTTTTTTCCCATATTCCGAGGAACTCCCGGTAATAATTAACTGTGAATATGGTATATCCTTTAAACTTTCTAAAAGATTGTATGTTCCACGAATATTTGTATCAACCATTTCATTAAAATCTTGTTGAATAGGATATGCTCCATATGTCGCCAAATGATATATAACAGATGGGGAAATTTTTTTTACTAGTTTTGATAACGACGATTTATTCTGCAAAGCATTTGGATGAAAAATAATTTTTTTTTTGATATCATTAAGGCGCCAAAGATTGCTCTGTTGTTTAACGAATGCATGAACGATGTATTGCTCGCCAATCAACTTTCTAACAAGATTCGCTCCAACAAATCCACCTGCACCAGTAACAAGAATTCTTTGTTTCATCTAAGTTGACTTTTTGAGTGTTTTCCACCATTTTTTATTTGTTTTATACCAAAAAACTGTCTTTTTTATTCCTTCTTCAATTGTGACTTCAGATTTCCATCCAAGTATTTTTTCTGCTTTTTTTGAAATTCCAATATTTCCATTTGTCCCGGGATCAGTTGAAGGAATTATCTTAACAAGAGACATATCTTTTTTTAATTCTTTTACAATAAGCTCTGTAATTTTCGTAACAGAGACAGCTGTTCCTGTCCCAATGTTAAAAACCTGCCCAATAACAACAGATGTATCTGCTTTAACTACTTTTTCAAGTGCTCGTGCATGATCTTCAACGTACACCCAATCTCTTGTCTGTTTACCTCCATGATTAACGGTAATAGGTTTATTTTCCAAAAGATTGGTAATAAATCTTGGAATTGCTTTTTCCGTGTGTTGTCGCGGTCCGTAAGCATTAAAGAAACGTAATATAACAACTGGCAACTTTTTTGTAAGGTAAAATGAGTATGTCAATCGATCTCCAGCAAGCTTCGATACTGCATATGGACTTACTGGAACAAGTGGATGATTCTCATCCATTTCTATTCCATTACCTTGATCTCCATAGACTTCAGAACTTGATATGTATATAAATTTTTCTATTGGAAATTTACTCGCTACTTCTAAAACAACTGCTGTCCCTAAAACATTTGTGTGAAGAGATTTAATCGGCTTGGCAATAGATCGACTAGTGTGAGTTTCGGCTGCCATGTGAATAACGATAGAAACATGTTTTAAGGCTTTTTTTACATCTATTTTTTTTGTAACATCTCCTTTTATTATTTTGATTCGCTTTTTAAATTTTTTTATGTCTGGAAGATTTTCGATTCTTCCTGCGTATGTTTGTTTGTCTAAAACAGTAAATGAATAATCTGTAGTCTTAAGTAAGTGTCTAATGATGTTATTTCCTATAAACCCCAACCCTCCAGTAATAAGTATATTTTTCTTCATAACTGCTAATTTGCTTATCAGATTTTACTTTACCCTTTTGTAATTGTCTACATTCAAATTTTCAAGGCATTCTCAAGTATTTCCAAACCTTTTCTTATTCTAAGCCCCACTGACGGCAATGATTTTTCGTCTATAGAAATTTCGTGATATCTTGAAACTGCTTTAGCTAAAGAGATTCGAAGGAAATATGTCCAAAAAGCAATAGAAGAATTTGAGGGTATTTTTTTGATAGAAGAATATCCCCTTATAAAATTTTCAAACCAATCAGGATGATTTATTGCACCTGTAGCATAATATGCAATATCATAAAGCGGGTCACCAGAAAGTGCATCTTCCCAGTCAATGAGAGTAATTTTTCCCAAATGATAAATTGCATTATGGTTGGCAAGATCTCCATGAAGAAGTACAGGTTTTCTTATTTTAATGTTTGCAAATGCTTGTTGTAGTATTTTTTGAATTCTGTTTTTCTCTTTTTTTGTAATTATATTGTGTTGTAGACAAAATTCTGTATGTTTTTTAATATTTATAGATAAAAATTTATTCCAGCTTAGGTAAAGTCCTTTTAACTTTTTGTTTTTTATTGCCTCATTGACATCTAAAAGACCACATTCCTCTGTAGATATTTTATGAACTTTTGCAATTGTTTTTCCTAAAAGCCTACATTCTTTAGAAAGTAATTTTTGGGTTTCAAAAAGATCGAACAATGTCTTTCCCTCCACATAGCTATAAATACAATAATCAAAGGGAATAATTTTTTTCTTTGTATCAATAGCAAAGTATGTAGTACATGAGATATTTTTTCCACTAAGCTTTTCACCGATAACTTTACTAGTAAAAAATGAGAGATTTGGTTGGTTTTTTAAATTATTGGTAATACAAAGAATTTTTTTATCTTGAGAGATTATTTCTGCGATTAAACTTTTATTTGAGTGCGAAAGAATTTTATATTTGGGATGACTATTTGCATAGTAAGCTTTTAAAATTTTCTTAAGTACTATTTTGGAGATTTTTGATTTTGTATATAAATTTTGGTCTGCCTTAGAAAAAAAAGTTTTTTTTTGAATAGTATTATATTGGGAAATTTGTTGTGATGAGACACGTATCTCCTCAAAGCCTGTCATACCCTAACAATTTATTTACGACAGATGTTCTTTCTTTAATCTGTTCATATTCTTTTTTGCTCAATTCTTGCATTGTATCTTTGTTTGCTTTGGGAGTTGCAAATTTAATTGTTCCCCATGGAACAAGATTTTCTACTTTTTGACCATTCCATGATCTGTAAAGTAACGTTTCTGAATACGAAATGCCAATCGATTTTGTAAGAGCTGTGAAGAATTGTTTTGGACTGGCAACCATATCTTCAAATTTTACAAGATGAAAATTTTTGGGATACATATGTGAAAAATTCATTGCCATTAATTGAACTAGATTCCATGTGTCCATGTATCGTTTTATACTGTATGGAACTGGCCTCTTTTTCGTATCTGCATATGCTGAGTATGGATTTCTCACAATATGAATAATATGAGCATTTGCAAAATCAGAGAAAATTTTTTCTGCATCAACTCCAATAATAGGACTATATCCTACGTATGCAACTTCTTTTCCAGATTTGTTGTAATCCTTCCATGCGTTAAATGTAGAAACAAAATATGCTTCTAAAATATTTGCTCGCGTTCGTGGTCGATTTTTTAAATAAGATAGAAAAGCCTTTTTTCTTTCATCATCGGTAACATTCATATGTGCATCTTTAAATTTACTCGCAAAAGGGGTTTTTACATGCCTTTTAAATTCCTCGTCAATAATTAATTCGTAATCTGTTAAAAAATCCCCAGTAAGGGAAAATTCTCCCCAGCGATATTTTTGTGGAAAAACAGATGTTAAGGAGTCTGAAACAAGAGAAGTACCTGGTTGTGATTCAAATGGGTATACAAATAACTGCGGATGACCATCAAGAAAACGATGTAGCGTATTCCCACCATTTTCGTACATGGCAGAAATCATAATTAATCTAAAATTATTTTTTTTCATTCTATAATTATACTGTAAGATAACACAACGAGGCAGTTATTTCAATGGTTTGTTTTCGAGACGTAAAAATTTTTTATATAAGAAAGCATTTCAAAAACAGACTTAATATTTGTAGTAGAAGTCCCTGTTTGTCTTTTTTTTGAATGTGCTGGTATTTCTTTCCAAGAAATTTTTTTCTTTTTTATATATAAAAATAATTCTAAATCAAATGCAATATTTTCTGAAACAAAATTTGCACCCTTTATATGAGACGCAAGCATTATTTTTGGGGTTGCATTAATATCTTTACTATGAATACCAAAAAGAATGTTAGCAACCAAATTATAGAATTTAGATGTGATAAGGCGAGTATTATTCTCTCTATTTACTCTATAAACTTTTACCATTCCAATAGTACTCTTTTGGATTATGTTATATAAATGAGGAATATATGATGGATCTATTTGTCCATCGGACACCATGTAGCAAATATACTTTCCTTTTGATTCTTTTATTCCTTTTTGTACTGCATTTCCCCATCCTTTTTGAGAAGTCAATATATAGAGATTATGATATCTTTTCCCTAGATTTTTTAGTACACTTAACGTGTTATCTGTAGAACCATTTTCAATACATAAAACCTCAAAGTTACCTGGTATTTTTTTAAGTTCTATATATAGCTTTTTAATTACATTTTCTATTTCTTTTTCTTCATTATGTACAGGCAGTATAATACTTAACAAAATCATATATTTCTCTTTTTAGAATGTTTCACCTTAGATTTAGAAGCCATTCTCAAGTTATAAAAATACCATAGTAAAACGATTATTGTAAAGAAAGTAACTGTTACCCCAATATAAAAGATTACTGGTTGAAATTTAAGCACAACGGTGTGAGTTCCGGATGTGTTAATAAAAAAACCAGTTACCATTCCATCTGCCATATATAAAGGTACCTCATTTCCATCAATATATGCCCTCCATCCTGGATAATATGTTTGAGCAAGTTGAATAGGAATATGATGTCCTGTTGTATGTACAGTAAACTGTAAATATTCAGGAGTATTTTTTACAATAGTAATATCTGCATTTTTATTTGAATTCTCAGATTGTAACTTTTGTAAAAATAAAAGAAATTGTTTATGATCGGCTTCTCCTAATGATTTTGCAGGTTTTGTTGTCATAATCGAATCCGATCTTTCCATGAGATCGTTATAATGATTGTCTATAAAATTCAATCCAATTATTTGTATCTGTTGTTTTTCTAATTGTTTAACAATCTGGTGAGTCTGTAAATCATTAGGAATACCTTCTGAAAAGATTATTGCGTCAAAATTACCAAGTTGTGAAAGCGGAATACGATGGATATCCTCCTGCGAAGAAGTAAATACAGTTGTGTTCTGCAGGTCAAATGCTTTATCAAGTACTAAAACCTTCGCTTCAAATGCATTAAAATCATTAAAGTTGTTTTTCCCAATTAATAATATGCTCTGCTGCTTTACTCCAATATACGGAAGATACGATCGTACCTCATAGATACTTCCATCTTCAGGAGAATTTTTTTTGTATACGAAAACCGGTTGTAAATATGAATTCGGATAATCATCAAATGAAGATAGTGAAACTACATATTTTGCATTCATAAGTTGCATTAACTTATATTTTTTTCTTAAAAACTCGCTGTCTATATTTTTATCCCAATAATTTAGGAAGTGTTGATAGGTAAGATCAAATAACTCATGAGGAGAATTTGTAAGATTAAAATTAAATACCAAAGCACTGTAATTAAAAACCGATTTAAAATTAAGTCTATACGCCGAATAAATATGCACAGGGTATTTTTCTTTACTTACTAGTTGAGAAAGTTGGTAATTAAAAATATTATCCTTTTGATAGGAAAAAACTTTATATTCGTGATTATCTCTAACTTGATATTTTAAATAATTTCTCACATATATTGCTGGAGGAAGTAAAATAAGAAAAAGTAGTACTACAGTAATTAATTTATTGTTGAATTTTTTTTGTATATACGATAGGCCGAAACTTGCCAATATCGGTATTGTTAAATTAGTAATTATTTTAAATCTGTATGTATATGCTATCGTATTTAATCCTGGAATGATATGATAAAAAAGAGCATATATATCAATAGGTGCATTGTGTCCAAGCGTCGCCCATAAAGATATAGCGGTTACTACTGCAAGAAAAAATACTTCTTTTGACCTTTTACCAATTGCCAAAAAAATCAAAATCAAAAAAAATAAATCAGCTATCCATGCAACCCAGATTGAGTTACTATATTTGAAAGGAATTGTAGATATAGGGATCAAAAAATTTACAACATATTGGACAACCATTTGAGGAGTTAATAATTCCCATCTGCTATCCCCATACAAACTGTAATAGCTTCGCACCGAGAGTTTACTATATTCCAACACCGGAAGGAGTTTGATGGCTGAAAAACCAAAAAAAGTAATACTCGCAAATATCACTAAGTATAAAAGTTCTTTTATTGTTGCGAATAAATTTTCCTTAGCAACTATCACCTTATACAAAACAGCAAACATTGCGAGGAAGAAAAGTAAAGCATAGGTAAAATAGAGAGAATACAAGCTCATAGAAATTACATGCATTGCTAAAGTAATTCCAGTAAATACAGCAAAAAAACGTTTTTTGGAGAAAATTGCCTGCCAAAAAAATGCAAGAGAAAGTGGCATCCAAACTAAATTGTATGTTTCTGATAAAAATCCTCTATACGCAACAAGTAATATATAATCATTTGTGAGATATGCAACAGAACCTAAAACAGAAGCCAATGTACTACACTTAAGGACTCTTAATAGATAAAAGCAGGCAAGTCCCGCCAAAAGAAAATGAAAAAAAACTTGTATTTTGAGAGAAACCAAAAAGTCAGGAATAAAAAACCCTAAAAATGTAAATGGGTAAAACTGCGAACTAAGATGTGCCATCAGCGGATACCCTAATCCACTGTAACTATCCCAAAGACCTAGTTGAAAAAAATGCAGAAAATCATACTTTACCGCCGCATTACCATTACTCCAATAATATAATTGCTCTGTAAAGCTAAAATTTCTTTCAACAGTTACCATTTGATAATAGGCAAGTGTTATGAAGAAAAGTACAAAAAGTATTGAGATAAGTAAAATTTTTTGGTTATTCAAATAGGTTATGAACTGATGTGCGTATAGAATTATCTTCTTTTTCATCTTCAGAAAAGTATAACATAAGAAGACGAGCAAATTAAAACAATTATTGAACAATGCAGACTTGTATATTATACTCAACCAAGCATGAAAGTTAGCTATATTGTTA
>PPGL01000048.1 GCA_003173915.1 Candidatus Levyibacteriota bacterium
ATCGGGCACTGCGGTGCCTCCACCGACACAATCAGCTACGCCGTTGTTAAAGCTTCCAATTGATCCTGTCAAAGCAGAGACGGTAACAAAAGGATCATTTTTCTTTAAGAATCCAACAAGCTCGTTATTATGGCTTGCCCTTGTTGTTTTAAGGCAACTAAAAATGAAGAAAAGAGAGGAGGAAACACATGCCTCTTGATCAAATTTTTTCTGTACAAAATATTTTCCTTGCATTTTCCGCACTTGTTCTTTTGTTAGCAAGTATTGCAGCAATTATCTTTGGTTTTTTCCTTGTGGGATATTTTCTTTTCCTTTTTTATAAGTATAGAAATCGAGAGAAAGCCTCACTTGATTCAATTTTACTGCAAGTAACCCTTCCTCGAGATAATGAGATTAAAATTGATGCAGCCGAACAAATGTTTGCAGGATTTGCCTCGATTCGTAAAAGTGGAAGGCTTGCGTTCCTCAATCCGCAACCGCATATTTCTTTTGAAATTGTTGGACAACCTGGTGATATCCGTTTTTTTGTCCATACTCCCAACAAACTTCGAGATTTGGTTGAAAAGCAGATTAATGGATCCTATCCTGATGCCGATATACGGGTTGTAGACGAAAATGATCCAAAACAGAAAAATATTATCGGGAATGAATACAATATTTTCTCAGAAAATGGAAAGGTTGCATTTGCTCCTCTTAAGCTAAAGGGGGGATCCTATATGCCACTCAAAGTATTTAAAGATTTACCAGTTGATGGGTTATCTCTTCTGACAACGGTTTTGGCAAAAATGCGTGAAGGGGAAGGAGCTGCGATTCAAATTCTTATCAGTCCAGCAGATGGAAAGTGGAAAAAATTAGGACGTAAACATATTGCCCGCACCAAGAAAAATGAAGCAAATCCAGAAACAGCAAAGTACGCAACCGATCCTAAGGAGCTTGAAGCAATAGAAAATAAAATAGGCAAACCTGGATTTAATGTTGTCATTCGCGTTGTTGTTTCTTCAACAAATAAAGAAGAGGCAGGCGCACATTTAAGTAATATTGTTAGTGCATTTGGTCAATTTGGAGGAGCAAATTCTGTTACAAAAGCAAAGCCTTGGTTTAAAAGTCTTTTGGTCAAAGATTTTGTTTATCGGTTTTGGCCTATGCGTGGACAAACAAGCCTTATGACAAGTGAAGAACTTGCAACCATCTTCCATTTTCCAAACAAGACAATTACCACACCCGGTATTTTCTGGCTAAATAGTAAACGTGCGCCTGCGCCTGTGCAGATTGCGACAGAAGGGTTGTATGTAGGGAAAAGTACGTTCCGCGGTTTATCAAAACCTGTGTATATCGGCCTCGAAGATAGAAGACGACACATGTATATTATTGGAAAAACAGGTACAGGAAAATCTGAATTTCTTAAAGATATGATTATTCAAGATATTAATAATGGACAAGGAGTGTGTGTTGTAGATCCTCATGGTGATTTGGTGGAAGGTGTTTTGCCGCGTATTCCTCCACAAAGAGCAGAGGATGTTATTATTTTTGATCCTTCAGATACCAGTCGCCCAATGGGTCTCAATATCATGGAAGCATTTTCTGAGGAGGAAAGACACTATGTTGTGTCCTCAATTATTGGATTGTTTTATAAATTGTACGATCCACATCATACAGGTATTGTTGGTCCTCGACTTGAACATGGTATTCGAAATGCAATGTTAACCGTTATGTATGAAGAGGGAAGTACGTTTATTGAAGTACAACGTGCACTTACAGATTCAAATTTTGTTCAGGACATTTTGCCAAAAATTACTGATCCAATTATTAAGCGCTACTGGACAGATCAGATTGCCCAGACTTCAGACTTTCATAAGTCAGAAGTTTTGGATTATATCGTGTCTAAATTTGGTCGGTTTACTACGAATAAGCTGATGCGTAATATTATTGGTCAGTCAAAATCATCATTTGATTTTCGTGATGTTATGGATAATCAAAAGATTCTTTTGGTAAATTTAGCAAAAGGAAAAGTTGGAGAAGAGAATTCTAACTTCTTAGGACTTATTCTTATTCCAAAACTCCTCGTTGCTGCTATGAGTAGACAAGATATTGCACAAGATGCTCGTAAAGATTTTTTCTTATACGTTGATGAGTTTCAGAATTTTGCAACGCCTGATTTTGCTGTTATTTTATCTGAGGCTCGTAAATATAGATTAAATCTTATTGTTGCTAATCAGTTTACAGGCCAAATGGAAGAAGAAGTGAAAAATGCGGTGTTTGGTAATGTTGGAACGATTGCGTCATTTCGTGTTGGTGTGCAAGACGCAAATTATTTGCAGCATGAATTCCAGCCTACATTTAATGAAGCAGATCTTATTAATATTGATCGCTATAATGCCTATATGCGAACACTTGTGCATGGAGAACCTGTTGCGCCGTTTTCCATTGATGTAACTAAAGATATGGCTCATGAAAAAGCAATGGAAAATCAACGAGTTGCAGAGCTTGTGAAAGAGCTTTCCCGCCTAAAATACGGAAAAGATGTGAGACAAGTAGAAATGGAAATTACCACAAGGGCCAAGCTATAAATAATTTTTTTGCAAACTCCCAAACCGTACTCTTGAACTCATGTTACAAAACATGTATTCTTTATGTATGACTAATATTGTTCTTAAAAGACAAGCGTTACTATTACGCGAACAAGGGAAAAGCTATAGTCAAATACGAGGTGAGCTAGGAATAAGTAAAAGTACACTTAGTGAATGGTTGCGAAAATTTCCTTTATCTAAAGATCAGGTACAACGCCTACGGGATAGGAATGATATGAGAATAGAAAAATTTAGGCAAACAATGAAACAAAAAAGAGAAAAAAAACTATTAATTCAATATAAGAAATCAAAAAAAATTCTCCTACCCCTTTCTGATAAAGAATTGTTTCTTGCTGGAATATTTTTATATTGGGGGGAAGGGGGGAAAACAGAACAATCCCTAATAACAATTAGTAATACCGATCCGACCGTATTGCAGTTTTCATTACTTTGGATGCAGAAGGCACTCAAAATTAAAAAAAATCGGATAAGAGTTTTACTACATTTATACAAAGATATGGATATACAAGAAAGCATTCACTATTGGAGTAAAACATTGGGTATACCAAAAAGCCATTTTACGAAACCATATATTAAGAAAACTAATAAGGCCAATTTAGACGAGAAAGGCTTTGGTTATGGTACTTGTAACATTAGAGTGAATGATTCAATCTTAAAAAGTAGAATTCTTATGACAATTAAAGCAATGGCAGACTATTCTGGGACATTTTACAACAATAATTTGATATAATATATTTGTCTTTGAGGGCCAGTAGTTTAATGGCAGAACAGGATTCTTATACAGTCCATACGAGGGTTCGATTCCTTCCTGGCCCACCCAAGCACAAAAACACTTTCAATCAAACCTTGTCTTCTGTTTTTAAAGCTAAACTAGGTCGACTTTATGAGAATATTCTTCTTGTCAAGCCCTTACAAGTAGCCTCAAAAATTTCTCTGTTTTTAGAAATTGATATATAATCATGCTATGAAACTACCAATAGTTGAAAAAGCTCCTACCAATTGGTTTTTAGCAGGTGATCGTCCAGAAGATTATAAAATAGGAACAGATAATGTATCTGCACCAGACGGTAAATCCAGTGGGTTTATTCATTCTGTTAATTCTAATGCTTTCGGGTTTGGAACTCTTATGCAAATGGTAAAAGCAGATAAATATAGAGGAAATCGAGTGAAGATGACTGCGAGTATTAAGACAGAAAATGCTAAACAATGGGTAGGTATGTGGTTTAGAGTTGATAGTGAGAAAGAGTCTCAATTAGCTTTTGATAATATGGCAGATAGACCAATTAGAGGAACGACAGATTGGATGAGATATGAAATAGTCTTAGATGTGGATAAAGAAGCTGCTTATTTAGCATTTGGTATTTTACTTAGTAAAACAGGCAAAGCGTGGATTTCTGATATAACTTTTGAAGTTGTTGATATGAGTACACCGATAACAAATCCTGATAAAATTTGGAGTATTTTCCCTGATAGACCAATGAATTTAGACTTCAAATCGTAGTCTGAAGCTGCTGAAAAGTTTTCTGAAATCTTACGAAATATTGAAACAGTGAGTTCCATTTTTGGACATCGCTGCCCACTCGCGCACCTAAATTTGCTTGACAGAGTTATAGGAAATCATAAATAATGCAAGTATGAATTTCTCCTTAGAAAATCTTATACAAAAACTTTCTCAAGCTACCTATGACCCCTCAATTGGTATTACTGATGTTGTTCTTGAAGAGATTGCTGTTAGGGGAGAAAAACTACGACAACTTTTAGTCAAACTTGATCCAGGAAAAGAACTTGTTCCTCACCTGCACGAAAAAGATGATGAGGTGGGAACTATTTTAACTTCAGGCACCATGTATTTTGGAGATGCAAAAAAAGAAGGAGACCATTATTTACTAGATAATGAAGGGAAAATTGTTATAGAGTGGGGAACTCCGATGCAGTACACATCAGGTGAAACATTTACGATTCCTGCAGGAAAGGCGCATCATTTTGTAGCAGGAGATGCAGAGCCATTTCTGCTTCTCATTACGCTTCCGGCAACACATATAACAGGTGAGGATAGAAAATTTACCACACACCCATAACAAGCGTTAGGCGTTTAGCGGCAAGCGTTAAGAATTAAAAATTTTACGCTTTACCCTTGATGCTTTCCGCTTAAATAATATGTTCAGTAAAGTAATTCTCGGTATTGGGGCACATCCTGACGATTTAGATTCGGCTGCTGCAGGCAGTATTGCCAAATGGGTTGGGGAAGGAGCAACAGCGTATTATTTGATTGCAACAGATGGAAGCAAGGGAACAGAAGACTCAAACATGACTGCTGATAGACTTATTGCAATAAGGCAGGAAGAACAACGTTCTGCAGCAAAGATTATTGGTGTTAAGGACGTTTTCTTCTTAAATTTTCCTGATGCTGAACTTATTGGCGACATGAAACTTAAAGAACAACTTGTTCGATATATTCGAAAGCTTAAGCCAGATACAGTTGTGACACTCAGCACCGAACTTTTCTTTAAATCCAGTCCAGAGGATGACGGGTATGTGAATCACACAGATCATAGAGTGTTGGCCACGGCAGTAATGGACTGTGTATTTCCCTTGGCTCGAGATAGACTGTCATTTCCTCATCTGGACAAGGAAGGGTTTCATCCACATAAAACAAAAGAGCTTCTGATGCTTAATGCAAAAGAACCGTCTTTTATGGTT
>PPGL01000037.1 GCA_003173915.1 Candidatus Levyibacteriota bacterium
GATGGAGCAACTCCTGTTCGGAGTACTTCTTCTGGAATATGGGGCGTTTGAGGAGTCTCAGTAACTCCTGCTTGTTCTAAATCAACATCTATCTCTGCTTTATTTTCTGAGGCAGTTAAAAATTCTGTAGAGACTTGTTTTGTTGGAAATGGCTCTTGTTCTTTTGGCATACCGGCAATTGGAGCATTCGTAGGCTGCTGCACCTGTCCCTGCTGTGGAGTCTGAGGAAACTGCACAAGCGTTTGCCCTTGCAATGTATTGTCATTTGCATTTGTTATTTGGGATTTGCTATTTGTGATTTGTTGAGTATCATCCATACTAGAGTTAATGATATCATCTCGCACTACGTAACACAATTAAATTTGCCTTTCAGAATCCTTACAAAAATAAAGCTTAACAAAGAAGGAACACGTAGCAATAATATAACAAGAGAGAGTGAAACAATTATTTATCTTTACCTGGAATCCATCCGCACAAGGGACATTGTGTTAACAAACCCTGCTGAATTAATTCAACCTCTTCTGCTATTGCAATCCACTCACATGCTCTACATGCAATCTGAAAACATGTCTCACACTCTGTAACTGATTTTGCAGTAGTCTTCATAGTATTACCTATAAACCATAAACTCTAAACCATAATCCATTAACCATACACTATCAACCGCAGCTATGCTGCTTTCTGTTCACTCCCTCTCCTTTCTGGGAGAACTTTCTTTTCTCCTTGTTTTGGTTCTGTTTTTTTGATCTGTAGTGGTTTTTCGATTTTTGGTAATTCTACTTTTTTAGGAGTTTCTGCTGATTTTTCAGATTCAGTTTGTGCTGTCTTGTCTTTTTTTGCTGACCAATTTTCATCAACTGCTTCTCCTGGTTTCCATGTACACACAGGGCATCTTTCTCCAACTGCTTCTCCAGATCCAGGTTCCCATCCACATTGAGCACATCTAATTTTCCCACAAGTTTCATAAGTGCCATTTGCATTTTCCGCACTTCGCGACCCTCCCAAGGAACTAATTCTCACCTTACTCCCTCCCCCCGCACAACCAGGAAGCTCACGAAGTTTTTCTAATTCTTGAACATAATCTAGGCCATTTTGGAACATGCCACTTGTTGCATACAAACGTTGTTCTCGTAACGCAGTTGTAGAAACAGGAACATGTCCATTTGATGGTAAGTTTGTGGGACCAAAATATACATTCTTTACTTGCATAACAATGAGCGCAAGGGCAATCTCAAGTCGCTGTGTTGTTTCTTCTTTACTATGACCTTGAGAAAATTCCTCTTTTGCAAATGCTCGAAAGGTTTCTATAAGCAAATCAGATTCTTGGCTTCGGACAAGAAACTTATCCGGATTTTTGATAATTTCCCGCATCTGGGTAAAGGTACGCTTCCCAAACACGTTATCCGCAAAAGCGACATCAGAACCTTTGATTTCTTGCATCACATCAATAACATCAAGTGGTGAACTTACTTTTTTATCAGAATGTCCATTCAGAGGTATTCCATCAGGAGCAATAAGAATTGGATTCCCAAGCATGTTTTTAATTCGATCTCGTTCATTCCATGCAGTAACAACATGTACACCAAATGCTTTTTGCAAGGCTTCATTATCGCCTAAGGAAACATCGTAACGGAATGTAAATGATTTGAGACTCTTTCCTTCTCCTACTTCCACATAGTATATCTGTGTTTGCGGGTAAGTAAAATCGTCAAATCCAGACCAACCGCTAGGACTAACTAAAAGTACTTTTGAACCAATATCTGCTGTACGAAGCCACGTCTCAATTGCAGGATGTTTGCGATTTGCATTTTTTTCTGGATCTTTGTCTTCAAACCATGCAGCTCGAAGTGCACCTTCTCGCTCTTTTTCTCCAGTAAGATCGTCTAAAAGTGCATCGTTATAATCAACGCCTTTGAGTTTTTGTACTCCATCTTTTATTGTCCAACCAATATTCCATTTAAGTGCAGCAAGTTGCTTTAAATATTCTTCTTCAAATCCTTTTAAATCTTCGCGTACTTTCACTGCACAAAAATCAACTGCTTGCCCAAATGATTTTCCTTTTTGCACTTCTTGTTGCAAATCATGTAAGAAAAGCTGTACTTGTCCATAAACAAAAAATCCTGTTCTGCTCAAATAATACCAAGGTTCTGATCGATCGCCTGATTGTTCTCTTTTCTGTTGTTTTTCTTGTTCTTTGGCAACTTCTTCCATAAGACTTTGGGTAGATAATGACAAAGAGTCTTTGTTATATGCACACTCAAGGCGTTGTATTCTCAAACGCATTGCATCAGTAGTCGTGAAAGAGTTTGCAGAGCTTGTTGGTCTTGAAAAATGAGAAAAATTTTGTCGTGGATGTTCAGTATTTCTTGCTAAACTCATAAAAAAACTCCTTTCGAAAATTTCCGAAAGGAGTGACGACAAAAAATACATCACTTCTGCTCGGAAGATTTATAACGGGGATCGGACTTTACCGTTGCGGCACAGTGTTGGAATTGCACCAACTTCACCCAAAATAGAGTACTTTATACATTAAACGAAAACGCTTATGTCGTCTAGATAGATTTTCTATATCAATCTAGTATAAATTCTGCCTTGACAACCAAGTAGGCAAAGGCTATGATACCCAGTACTTACATGGAAAGACTGCTAGGTTCAGATCTAGCAACATCAGGGGAAAAGTGGTAAGAATCCACTACTGTGCCGCAACTGTGATGCGATAAATTCGATAAGTCAGACTGCCTGAAGTCTTTATATCCTCGAGCAAAGGAAACATACAGAAACCTTCCTTGCGAAGGTTTTTTTGTGTCCAAACCTCCAATGCTCGACTGGAGGTTTTTTTATGATTAAAAAATTTTTTGTATCACCACTTTTTTTGATAGCAGTACTTTGCTTTATTTTGGCAGGAATTTTTTCCCTTTTTCCAACGCAAAAAATGTATTCTCTACACAAAGCGCCAATCCAAATAATAACTCCAAAGCCAACAGAAGTGCTTGGACAAGAAACAACCCAAAATCCAACACCTGTCATGTTACAAAAAACAGCCTATCCACCTACTACAGCCTATCCAGCACAGACAACAACGACTAGCACAACAACGACAACAACTTCAACAGAGTCAACGAGTCCTCAGGTCTCTATGACTGTTAGTGAACCAGACGGAACAAATACGTTCACTATTAACTATCACGATGGAATGAATGCGTGCGACAGTCTTACAGAGGCAAAAACTGAAGGGAAAATACGCTCAGTAACGATTGACAATTCCTACCAGTCTACACTGCATAGTAGTTATGTAAAAGAAATTAATGGATATAGCAATAATTGGACATTTACTGTAAATGGCCAAGCGCCAAATGGATGTTCGCTTTATGTAATGCATCAAGGAGATAATATCGTCTGGAAATATGATTAAAAGCCTATGAAGAAATTACTAACAATACTACTTATTGCGGGACTTGAATTCTTATTCTACACAACTAGTGTACACGCAGACACAGCAACTGATAATGCATTTACGTATCTTAAAACACAACAAGATGCAACAGGACAGATAACAAATGGCTTCTCTGCCCCTTCAGAGTGGTCGGCAATTGCATTTTCTGTAAACGGTACTGATATTACAACCGTCAAAAACCCTACTAATTCTTTATATGATTTTCTGCTTACTGACATCCCAGGAAATAGTGCAACTGCAACAGATTGGGAAAGCAGAATTCTGGCAATTGTTGCAGCAGGCTATAACCCAACAGATTTTGGTGGAGTAAATTACGTTGAGCATTTGGAAAGTTTTTATAACAATAATCAACTTGGCGACACGTGTTCACTCAATGATGACATTTTTGGACTAATTGCAGAAATTGCTGCAGGAAACACTGCAAATGCACAAATAAAACAAGATGTCCTAAATTTTCTTATTCAAAAACAAGACAGCATAGACGGCGGATTTTCTTACTCTGCTCCTGGATGCAACTTCTATGGTACATCTGCGGATATTACAGGGGCAGCAGCAGTAGCACTAGCCGAAGCAAAAAATCATGGACTTTCTGCGACAGGACTTAACAATGCCATTGCGTCAGTCAGCGCATATCTTGCGAATAATCAAAACAGTGATGGCGGCTTTGGATATTTTGGTTCATCAGATACAGACACCACTGGCTGGGTACTTCAAGGACTCAATGCACTTGGACTTAGCAACTCAACAGCAGCAACGAGTGCTCGAAATTATTTACTTTCACAACAGTCAAATACTGATGGTGGCATTATGGATTTTAATTATGGAACAAATGCATTTGCCTCAAATGCTACAACAACAGCACAAGCACTTATTGGCCTTCTTGGGAAAGACTGGTTGATAAAAGTGTTTGATAGTTCTTCTCTAACACCAACGCCATCAATATCTATCAGTCCAACACCGACAATTACACCTACTCTAGCGCCAACAGATACACCAACGCCTACTCCAACTATTGTCTATGTTACCAATACAGTTACAAATACCATAACAAATACTGTGTACATTACTCCCACTCCGCAACAACCTATATATCAAACAACAGAAAATTACCTTGCAACCACTCCTTCTCCAAAAAGAGATGTTTTAGGAACATCACTAACTAACTCCCAGCCACAAACAATTGTAAAAGAAGTACAAGGATTTTCTATTTCATCACTTTTTCTTGGTATGGGAATTGCATTCCTTGGATTTTATGGAGTTAACATTGCGGAAAAGGTACTAAAGAAACACTAATTACTTTTGCCAAATTACTTCTTTCTGTCCATCGGTAAAGTTTGCAAATCTACTCATGGTAAAAAACACATCAGAAAGTCTGTTAATATATACCAGAATATTTCCCTCAACCACTTCTTTCTGAGAAAGCGCAACAATAACACGTTCTGCACGTCGTACCGTAGCCCGAGCAACGTGTAAAAAAGCACCAACCTGTCCTCCTCCGGGAAGAATAAAATTCATTAAATTTGGCATTTTCTCAGTCATGCTATCAATAAAGCCCTCGTACTTTTCTGAATGATTTGCTAATTTTTCAGAAAGACTGGAATCTGTTGACTTTGATGGATTGGCAAGATAGGCTCCAATGTCAAACAAATCATTTTGTATCTCTTCAATGTGTGTTTTAAACATCTGTGAATAAGCTTGTTTTTCAAGAAAAGAGCAAACGACTCCAAGGATGACATTGACCTCATCTATTGTTCCGTAACTTTCAACACGTAAATTGTTTTTTGAAACACGTGTTCCGTCAAAAAGCGATGTTTTTCCCTTGTCTCCTGTTTTTGTATAGATCTTCATAGAAGATTAGCGGCTTGTTGCTTTTGCAAGAGAGGATTTTTTTGTATACATGACTACTAATTCATAACTTCCAAATAAAAGTCCTGTATAGAAAAGGTCTCCCATAATCGTATTTCTAAAGAAAGGAATTGCCATAACATATGCCTCAATCATGCCTGAAAATGTTTTTGGATAGATTGGTGTTGCATACCAAAAATTAAAGTTTGTCAAAAGAAAAAAGATCACTGAGGAGAAAAGAGTTGCTCCAAGAACCGTAGGGAAATTTTTGTGGTTTCTAAGCCACAAACCAATACATCCTGTAATAAGAAAACTTGTGTAAACCATTGGTGTACTCGCGTTAAACCCAAGGAAAAAATCAGAAATAATCATTGCAAGAATTGGAACAACAAGTGCATATCGCTTATTAAGGTACACTCCTCCAAAAAGTGCCATTGCTGCAATTGGAGCAACGTTTGGAATATGTGGAATAAGACGCAACACAACTGCCATGACAATAAACAGTGCTGGGTTAAGAAGCTTTTTCATATTGTGCTTGCCATTATATCATGTTTTTTGAGGAAGACTCTGCCTAACATTCTGCGTATCCGCAACTATAACATTTCTTGCATCCTTCTTCAGATGCAAAACTACTGACTCCACATTTTGGACAAATGTCATAGAGATTTGTCGATGGCTTTTGTGTCTCAAGAAGGAGTGCTTGTTGATTTTCTGACACATGAGTAACTGGAGCCGTTGCTGATTCTGTTGCCTGAGGAACTTCCCCATGATTCATGACTTCTGCAATAACATGTTTATCTTCAACTTTTCCGTTAACCGAAAAGCCAAAGTGTTGTGAGAGTAATTTTGCAATTGCGTCTGGAAGCGAACGGACTCTATTTGCCCCAAATCCAATGCTTCGTGCGCCACCAATACCTGTCAGCTGTGCTACAATTTGTCGCACTTTTTCTCGTGGAGCAAGCGTACTACTTAGTCTCAGGTTTAGAGAAATCAGTCTACCAAGCGCTTCAGCCATAGCTCCAACATCACTTCCAGATTTTCCGATATTAATAAATACTTCAAATGGCTGTTTGTCTGGCGTGTGATTGATCGTAATAAATGTTTCACCAACTGGCGTATCTGCACGATACGTCACTCCTTCAACCATTGCAGGACGAGAAACAACCGGCATAATTGGAAGTGCTGGCTGAACTGGCTCAGTTACTGCTGGTTTTTCTTCTTTTTTCTCCACAACTCGCTCGAGCACTCCCTGTCTTGATCCATCACGCATGTAGGTAACGCCTTTGAGACCATAATCATATGCAGCCATGTACAATTCTTGTACATCTGCAACTGTATGAGCATTCGGAGCATTGACTGTTTTGGAAATAGACGAATCAATGTATTCTTGTGCAACTGCCTGAACTCTCACGTGTTCAAGTGGGGTTAAATCGTTTGCCGACACAAAATAGGCAGGCCTTTCTTTAACTTCTTGGTGTGCTTTTCGCCATTCATCAAACAACGGATGATATACAATCTCTTCTCCACCTCTCCAGCGGCGCAAAAAGCTAAACTCATAGACTGGTTCTATTCCAGATGATACCCCTGAGACAAGCGATGTTGTTCCTGTTGGTGCAATGGTCAAAAGCACTGCATTACGAATTCCATGCTTTGCAATCCCCTGCTGAATTTTCTTGGGAAGATTTTTGATGTGATAGCCTTTCAGATATTTTGCTTTCACAAATTTCGGGAACGATCCTTTTTCTTTTGCAATCTCAACAGATGCTTCGTATGCACTGTCTCGAAGTGTAGCAAAAATCTTGTGCAAGACTGGTTCAGATTCCTCCGAACCATACTTAATCTGCATCTTAATAAGAGTATCTCCAAGACCCATGATGCCAAGTCCTGTTCGACGGATTTCTTTTGCAATTTGTTCGTTTTCCTTAAAGAAGTAGTAAGTTTGATCGATAACATTATCAAGAAGCCTCATTGCAACTTTAACATCACGTCCAAATGACTCGTAATCAAACCAGCCAGCTTTTTCTTCTGTTAAGTCTGCATCTTTTACATATGCAGAAAGATTCATTGCCCCAAGGTTGCAAACTGCCCATGGACCAAGGGGCTGTTCTCCACAAGGATTGGTTGCAACAAGTCTTTCAAAATACCAGGTGTTAGAACGTTTATTTGAACGCTCCATAAAATGAAGTCCTGGTTCTGCAGATTTCCATGCTGCTGTGCAAATAAGATTCCACAAATCTCGAGCTTTTACTGTTTTGTAGACAACAACTTTTTTCCCAAGCGCTTTCCACTGATCAATCTCTCCTGTCCATTTGGTGTCATAATCTGGATCTGCAATATCAGGAAACACTAAATCCCAATCTTTATCTTCCTTGACAGCTTCCATAAATGCATCGGAGACACACACAGAAAGATTTGCTCCATTAATTTTAGATAAATCCTCTTTAACAGTAATAAATTCTTCAACATCTGGATGCCAATCCCAAAGCATTAACATCGTTGCACCACGACGAGTTCCCCCTTGCTGCACAACATCATGTGTTGCATAGGAAAAAAGTCCTGCCCACGTAACAGGACCACTAGACGTTCCATTGACTTTTTGGACTCGTGAGCCCCGAGGCCGAAGAGAGGACAAGTTAAGTCCGACTCCCCCGCTTCGAGACTGAATTTCAACGAGTTGCTTAAGTGATTCAAGAATTCCTCCTCTGGAATCTTTTGGACTAGGAATAACAAAACAGTTAAAGTAGGTTACCTGATAGTTTGTCCCTGCTCCAGAAAGAATTCTTCCTCCAGGAACAAACTTAAAGTCTTCCATAACACGATAGAATTCTTTTTCCCATTGTTCTCGTTTTGCAGGTTTTTCATTTTGAGCAATTCCCCATGCAACACGCTTCCACGTCTCTTCAGGAGTGTTTTCAATAAATTTCCCATCCTTATCTTTTAGCGCATATCGATCAAGAAACACTTTTTCTCTGAGTGTTCCGACAAAATTTTGTACTTGTGTTTGCGAAGTCGCGTTTGACGCGATTTTTTTCGTATCTGTCATATTATTTAATCAGTTTTTTCACTTCCCTTTCAAAATCTTCTATATCAACAAATTGTCGAAATACACTTGCAAAACGAATATATGCCACCTGATCGTGTTTTTTAAGTCGCTTTGCAATCATTTCTCCAATTTCTTTACTTTTTACTTCAACACTGTCTCTACTACGTAATTCCCGTTCTATATCGTCTACTATTTTTTCAATTTGTTCAACCGAAACTTTTGTTTTGTCACAGGCAGTTAAGATGCCTTTTTTCATTTTGTCTCGATCAAATTGCTCTCTTCTTCCGTCTTTTTTTATAACGTAGAGATTAACATTTTCAACTCTCTCATACGTTGTAAATCTTTTCCCGCAATTAAGACAAGATCGTCGCCTTCTGATTGTTCCTAATTCTTCATTGTCTCTTGTCTCAACGACTTCTGTTTGATTACTTCCGCAATATGGACACTTCATATCTTTTCTTCTCGTCATCCCGCGAAGCGGGATCTGTTCGTATATTTCTGAACGGATTCTCGACCTAGTCGAGAATGACGCTATATATAAGTAATTGTATCCAAAACTATATGTAGTGTCAAATTTATAATAGAACCACTATTGCTGGGGTGTCAACTAGCAATAAGTGTATCAAAAAGTGTCTTGCCTATTTCCTAGCCTCAAAACTCTTTTTTCCCCTTTTTTTGCTCTTTAGCTGAGTACAAAAAGAGGTCAATTGAGCAGAAATTACTGAGTCTGCGGTCCTTCTTTTCCTACAGTATTAATGAATTCTTGTATTCTCTTCTCTTGTCCTTGTAAAGCTTGCTTAACTTCCCCTTTTTGTCTTTGTTCCATTTGCTCAACAACTTCTAAATGTTTTTGACTACTTAAGCGAAGCTTTTGTGTAATATCATACATACTCTCTCCTTCACGATGTGCTTGTTTCATTTGCATAATTGCTTCAAAAAAATAATTTTCTCCTTTTGAAAGCGTTTCAACTGCAAGCGGCGCATTCGGAGGTGCTTCATCAAGCAAGTCCTGCGCAGAAACCAAACGCTTATCTGCTTGCAACACGTCAAATGTTGCTTTTTTTAACGGATCTGAAATCAATTTGCTAATAATCCAATCGCGAAATGCTTTTATCTTGTACAACGGATTATCAGGTAAAATCCCCGGATATGGAAGTGTGTAGTCAACAGGAATAGGCGTTGGGGTAACTGTCTGAGCGTATACTGGGTGTAGCAAAAATAAACCAGGGAGAAAAATAATAACAATCAGCAAAGCGAGTTTCATCGGCCCTAGCATTATTACACCTTTTTGAGGTTCTCTGTCAATGACCTGAAGAGAAATTGAGTGCAGATAATACTGTTTGTACCCCCTGCTCCTGATCGAGAGAAAAGGTGTTAATAACCAAATCGTAATATTTTTTATCCCAATAGGTCCATTGTGGATCGTCTGGAGCATACAATCTTCTCCACTTCTCGATATCATTTTTTTCTCGTACCAATACTTCTTCTTTTGCTGCCTCAATTGAGAGATGTTCGCGATTTACTAACCTATCAATACGAATTTGTGTCTGATCATTTCCATCTTTATCTGTACATAAAACAAGAATTTTAAAAATCCCAGGAAGATCTTGTGCGTTAAATCCTGCAAGTTTTGTCTCCAGAACTACGTGTGCATCTTCTTTAAGAATCTTCTTCAGTTGCCTATCAAACAACTCATCTTCTGTATCTGGACGCTTATCGGTGTCTTTTTCTCCAAGACCAAGTTTGTTTCGTACTGCCTCCCAGAAAATCTCTCCACCTTCTAAATGTTTCCAATGAAGTATTTGGGCAAGTTTTTTCGCAAGCGTTGTGGATCCGGAGGCAATACGTCCAGAAATAGTAATAATACGAGTATTGGGAAGTTCTATAGGTCTCATATAATATTATACGTCATCCTGAACTTGTTTCAGGATCCCATAAGGCTTCTTAAACATAAGGGGATTCCGAATCAAGTTCGGAATGACAAGTTAGTTGTTGAGTTTACTCCCTACCATTATCACTTCTTCCACAAGTCTATTCGTATATCCCCATTCATTGTCATACCATGCAATCACTTTTACCATATTTCCACCAACAACTTGGGTAAGAGATAAATCAACAATTGAAGAATGGGAATCTCCAACAATATCTGATGAAACAATTGGGTCTGTTGTTACTCGCATAATCCCTTTATACCCATCTGTTGCTGCAGCGTTAGACAAAGCGCTATTTACTTCCTCTTTTGTTACTTCCTTTTTCAAGAGAAACGTAAAGTCTGATAAAGAACCAACCGATGTAGGAACCCTAATTGAAAGACCATTAAATATTCCCTTTAGTGCCGGAACAACCTCTGCTGCGGCTTTTGTTGCACCAGTACTTGTGGGCACCATATTTTTTGCTGCAGCTCTTGCGCGTCGATAATCTTTATGCCCTCCATCGAGTAATTCCTGATCTGATGTATAACTATGTATTGTTGTCATCATTGCCTTCTCCACTCCAAACACTTCTTCCATCACTTTTGCAACTGGAGTAATACAATTTGTTGTACACGAAGCATTATTAATAATAGTTTCTCCTTTATAATCCGCCGAATTAATTTGCATCACATAGGTTGGCGTATCGTCTTTTGCAGGGGCAGACATAACAACAGCCTTTGCACCATTATCAATATGAGGTTTTGCTTTTTCTTTTTTAAGAAGTGCGCCTGTACAATCAACAACGACATCAACCTGTAAATCCTTCCATGGTAAAAATGTCGGATCCTTTTGATTGAAAACTGGAATTTCTTTTCCATCAACAACAAAATACCCAAGAAAATTTGCTTCTGATTTGAACGATGAAGTTTGACCTTCTGCTAAGGGTTTTACAGACACTTCATGGCCATCCAACACTCCATAGTTTGAATCATATTTAAGTAAAAACATCCAACCCATGAGGTCTGTTGAACTCCCTGCATTAATTGCAACTATTTCTGCTTGGTCTCTGTGGCTTTTGAGGACTACTCGATGAAATACTCTTCCAATTCTTCCGTACCCATTAATTGCAACCCTTACCATGGAATTAGTATAAGCAGAATAGAGACTGGTTTGCAAGAGGAAAAGTCAGAGAGGAACTATTCTTTTTGTTAAAAGCCACATCCTTCGATAATCTCAGGATTGCTTTAATCTGTAAACTCCTGGGCAAACATTTCCCCATAAATCCCAGCATTCATAATGCCAATTCCCACTTTATGAAAATTAGGAGACAGAATATTTGCTCTATGCCCTGGAGACTGCATCAGTCCTTGCATTGCCAAATCAACATTTGGAGAAAATGCTAAATTTTCTCCTGCAAACTGATACGTTATATTTGCAGCACTCATCCTGTCAAATGGAGAAATTCCCTCTGGCGTATAATGGGAAAAATAGCCTCGTGTTAGCATATCATTTGCATGATTTCGACCCACAATTTGTAACTTTTCATCCATAACAAGTGCATCAAGTCCTTGTTTTTTTCTTTCCTGATTGAGAAGAAAAAACATTCTGTTCTCTGCTTCACCATCTGGTACGGCTGAATCAGTTGTAAAATCAAGCTTTACAACGCTGTCTGCCTGAGGTTCGATAGTAAAAAAGGTTAAGAGACTATCCCCTTGCCCACCAAACATTTTCATAAGGTTTTTTTCAAATGACTGTGTTTGTTCGACAAGGGCTGTTCCAAATACTGAATTACTTATAGACTGCTTTATCGGCAAAGAGATTGGAAGTACAACAAAAATAGTCAGGAAAAAAGAAAGAAGTATCATTCCCGAAAAAAATCCGGGAATAATGCCAAAAAATTGATTTGTCCTCCCAACAGAGGAAGTTGGGAAATCTGGTATCTGATTAATAAATGTATCCAATCTTTTCTGGAGAAGCCGAAGAATAATTTCAATGACAATTGCAATAAAAGCAAATCCAAGAATATTTCCAATATTTGCAGGCAAGTGAAAGACTCCAGTAAAGAATCCCCCAACAAATCCATGAAGCCACAGAGCAAGTGAAAAAGAGAGTAAGAAACCAATAATATCAAACAAACCGCCGACAAAACCTGTTCCGTACCCTTCAACCATGTAGAGGATTGCCCCAATTACAACAACAGCATCAATCCAGTTATATTGCGAAAAAAAAGAAATTACAGAGGAAAAAATGTCTTGCATAGTTATCATTGTATCAAAATTGCGTATGAAGATCGTGAGTCAGGTTGCTACAGCAAGCTTGAGCGTGCTATTATGTATCCCTATGCCAGCGTCTAAAAAGAAGATTCCAGAGCATGAATTTGTCGTCGCGATGATACGGTATTGGAAATTTGTTGTTCCAATTGTCTTACTGTGCGGTCTTTTTTACTGGTTTATTTTACGTGACCTCCCCTCTCCAGCAAGACTTTCTAGTAAAAATCTTCCGCAATCAACGCAAATTTTTGACAGAAATGGCATTCTCCTCTATACAATCTATAATAAAAAAAATCAAACCTTTGTTCCTCTCACAACCATTCCCAAACAGGTACAAGAAGCAACCATTGCCATTGAAGACCGCGATTTTTATCATCATGGGCCAATTGACCTTCGTGGTATTGCTCGCGCAACAGTTTCTATTGTTATCCACAAGCAAATTCAAGGAGGCTCAACAATAACGCAGCAACTCGTAAAAAATAGCTTACTTACCTCTGAACAAACCATTACTCGAAAACTGAAAGAAGCAATCCTCGCATTCGCAACAGAAGTACTCTATTCCAAAGAACAAATACTCCAAATGTATCTTAATCAAATTCCTTACGGAGGGACTGCATATGGAATTGAGGCAGCGTCAGAAACCTATTTTGGCAAACACGCAAAAGACTTAGACCTTGCTCAGGCATCACTTCTTGCAGGACTTCCAGAAGCACCAAGTATTTTTTCTCCGTTTGGAGATCATCCAGAAAAAGCAAAGGAGAGACAAACGTTAGTATTACAGGCAATGGAACAACAAGGATACATAACAACAGCGCAGGAAAAATCAGCAGAAAATGAGCCTCTTGTCTACCAAAAATTTGCAGACAATATTCAAGCTCCACATTTTGTTTTGTATATCAAGGATCTCCTTGAGAAAAAATATGGCGAACGACTTGTTGAAGAAGGGGGTCTTCGAGTAACTACTTCTCTTGATATGCGTATTCAAAATATGGCACAAACTGCTGTGACAACGGAGGTAAACAATTTGGGCAAAGCATATCATGTAACAAATGGCGCTGCAGTTGTAACAGATCCAGCAACAGGAGAAATTCTTGCAATGGTTGGAAGCAAAGATTATTTTGACGATTCAATTGATGGAAATGTTAATGTCGCGATAGCGTTAAGGCAACCAGGGTCATCGATTAAACCAATTAATTATGCGCTTGGTCTGATGAATGGCTACACAGCAGCGACGCCTTTTGTTGATGCTCCGATTTGCTTTCCAGATGGAGTAGGTAAACAATATTGTCCAGTTAATTATGATGGGAAATATCATGGTGTTCAGCAAATGCGATATGCACTTGGAAACTCTCTAAATATTCCTGCAGTAAAAATGCTTAAGCTCAATGGAGTTTCAAGCATGATTTCTTTAGCAAAACAAATGGGGATTAGTACATTTGAGAGTGCAGATCGATATGGACTTTCACTAACCCTGGGAGGAGGAGAAGTAACCATGCTTGATATGACAACTGCATATGGAGTGTTTGCAAATGGCGGGTATAGAATTGATCTGCAACCAATTCTAGAAGTAACAGATAGCTCTGGAAAAGTTTTAGAGCAGTATACCCCAGTTGCTAGTCCAATTTTTGGCAACAAGGTATTACCTCCTGGTGTTGCATTTATTATGTCTAACATGCTTTCTGATAATAATGCACGACTTATTGATTTTGGACCTTCTTCTGCACTGGTTATTCCAGGGCACACTGTTTCGGCCAAGACAGGAACAACAAATGATTTTAGAGACAACTGGACAATTGGCTACACTCCATCCTACGTTGTTGCAGCCTGGGTTGGCAATGATGATAATACACCAATGGGGTCTATTGCATCAGGAATTACGGGCGCTGCACCAATTTGGCATGATATTATGACCGATATTCTCAAAGACAAACCAGACCAACCACTACAACCACCAAGTAACGTAATTCAAAAAGCTATCTGTGCAACATCTGGACTACTCCCTTCTCCAGACGGAACTCCAAATAGATGTCCCATTCGCTTTGAATACTTTATTGCCGGAACCGAACCAAAACTTGTTGACAACAGTGGACAAAATGTATGGGTAGACAAAACAACACAAGACTTACCAAGTCAAGGACAAACAGTAAATTTGGAAATTAAAAATGAAATTCTTATTTCTGATCCAACTGGAGATAAATATTGCATTACTTGTAATCACCCAAGCCCAACACCAACACCGTAGTAATAGCGAATAGCTAATAGTCAATAGTTCATAGTTATTTAGTTATTAATTATTTGTTTATTTGCTTATTGAATTATTCCTTATTCTATTATTCTTTTATTCGTTATTTGCTTCTTGGATTCTTGCTCTGCTTTCTGTATAATGCTGCTGCTCCCTTCGGATTATGGCTAGAAAAAAAACTCAGCAGGTACCTCTTGTAAAAAAATCATTTAATAAAACCCCGTTCTTTTTTCCTGCTTCGCTTGTTACATTTCTTCATATAATCAAAAAACGACGAGGAAGACCAAGGAAAATACTTTACGCTCCATTCTCCCCGCTTCTAAAAATAAAGTACTTTGTTCTTGGTGGAGCATTTGTATTATTGTTTTTCACCATTCCACTTCTTGTATTTACTATTATTCAAACATTTCCAAATCCTGCAGTCCTGTCTGCAAATCTTGCTCCGCAAACAACCAAAATTTACGATAGACACGGAACACTCCTCTATCAAATGTATGCAAACCAAAATAGGACAACGGTTTCTCTTTCTGACATTCCTATTGCACTCCAACAAGCAACTATTGCCATTGAGGACAAAAATTTCTATCAAAATCCTGGCTTTGATATTCAAGGAATCATACGAGCAGCACTATCAGATATTGGCGGAAAAGGATTTCAAGGCGGGTCAACAATTACCCAACAACTTATTAAATCAACACTTCTCTCCTCTGAAAGAAGTTTTACAAGAAAAGTTGAGGAAGTCATTTTGGCCTTTTGGGCAGAACATAAGTATACAAAAAAACAAATTCTTACTATGTATTTTAACCAAGTCCCGTATGGTGGAACAGCATGGGGAGTTGAAGCTGCTTCTCAAACATATTTTGGGAAAAGTGTAAAAGACCTTGATCTTGCAGAATGCGCGTTTCTCGCAGGGCTCCCACAAGCGCCAACCACCTATTCTCCATATGGAGAAGATCCAACACTCTGGAAGAAAAGACAGGAAGATGTTCTCGCGCGCATGAAGGATTTAGGATATATTACGGGAGCTCAGGAAAAACAAGCACAGGAAGAAGTACTGCTTTTTGAAACACCAAGTACACCCCTTTTTGCACCTCATTTTGTTATGTATGTACGAGATTTGCTGGTAAAAACGTATGGACTCGAGCTGGTCGAAAAAGGCGGATTACAAGTAACGACAACACTCGACTTAAAAACACAAGACATGGTGCAAAATGCAGTAACATCAGAGGTGAATCAAGATGGAGACTTAAATCTTACCAATGGAGCAGCTATTGTTACCAATCCTTCAAATGGAGATTTGTTAGCAATGGTTGGAAGTCGGGGGTACGACTTTCCAGACGATGGGAATTTTAATGTAACAACAGCATTCAGACAACCTGGATCATCAATAAAACTAATTACCTACACAGCAGCACTTTCTCATGGATTTACAGCAGCAACCATTTTAGATGATAGTCCTGTCAGTTATCCATCATATGATGGTGGCCCAGTCTATACTCCTGTTAATTATGATGGTGGTTATCATGGAAGGATACCGCTTCGCGTTGCATTTGCAAATTCTTTCAATATCCCAGCTGTCAAAACACTTGATGCAATTGGTGTTCCAACATTTATTGAGCTTGGGAAACGTATGGGACTTATCCATCTTGTAGACCCCAAACAATATGGCCTTTCAGCAACACTTGGTGCAGTCCAAACAACAATGCTTGATATGGCAACTGCATATGGCACCATTGCCAATGCTGGAAAAAGAGTAGATATTAATCCAATTCTCAAAGTTGTCGACAGCAAAGGAAGTATTCTTGAGGAAAAAAGTGGCCAAACTGGAAGCCAAGTTGTAGACTCAGGAGTTGCGTTTATTATTGCAAATATTTTATCGGATAATAATGCACGAAGCTGGGAATTTGGACCTAATTCTCCATTAAAAATTGATAACTATACTGTTTCTGTAAAAACGGGAACAACCGATGAAAAACGCGATAACTGGACCTTTGGTTTTACTCCACATATTCTTGCTGCTGTGTGGGTTGGGAATAATGACAACAGCCCAATGAGCCAATCACTTGCATCAGGAATTACTGGTGCTGCGCCAATTTGGCATACTATTATGACTAGTCTTTTACAAGGAAAACCTGAAGCCAAACCTATTCAGCCTACAAATGTTGTGAGCAAACAATGTGGAACAGGCACAGAGTATTTTATTAAAGGCACAGAAAATACTGATTGCTTCTGGAAATTCTCCCCAAGCCCAACGAAATAGAATTAAGATTTAAGAATTAAGATTCAAGATTTATGAATCAAGACTAATTTTTTGCGCTTGAAACAAAGAGTGTAACATGTAAAAAAATTGTCATTCCGAGCTGAGCTCGGTCGGTCGGGATGATAAGACCATCTTAACGCTAAACGCTTTACGCTATTTTATTAATGAACACAATGTTTGATACTGTTTTTCAGGACTTTCTCCTTGATTGTATAAATACCCTGTGGTAATAAAGCGTGTTGCTCCGACCTTTTGTGCCTGAATAATTGTCTTATCGTTAATACCTCCATCAACTTCTATAGGCAAAAATGCATCGAGTGTTCGGAGTTCTTTTACCTTCTCAAGCATATCTGGTAAAAATGATTGATTGGAAAAGCCTGCTTTGACCGTCATAACAAATGCAAAATCCAAATCTTGCAGTACATCGGAAATTTTTTTAACAGGAGTATCAGAATCAACTGCTAACCCCACCTCTCCCACTTGTTCTGTTTGTGCAATAAATTCTGCAATATCTGGCATTTGTTCTATGTGTCCAATAAAACGTTTAAACCCAACATCTGCAAATGGTTTTACATATTGCAACGGATTTTCAACCATCATGTGCAGCTCAAACGTGAAATCATTGGTAAACTTTTTGAAGGGTGTTGGATCCATCCACGTTCTATTAGGAGCAAATTTACCATCAAGAAAATCTATGTGAATGTTTTTTGCAAACGGCCTGACAAGTTCTATCTTTTTTCCAATATTTTCCCATTCTTGTTCAAGAATTCCTGGAATAACTTCTGGAAACAATGTATCCTCATTCATAGTATCAATTTATATAGTGGCGCGATTTATCGCGCTTTAAAAAGAAACTCTGTACAAATAATGTGCCATAATAAATGGCACCACTACAATTTGTTCTCAATCTCACTCATTTTCTTTATCCGACGCACATGGCGCTCCTCATTGGTAAAGGGTTCTGCAAGCCATAAAGATACTGCCTGAAGCGCTTCTTCGTCAGTCAGGAGACGCGCACCAAGAGATAGTACATTTGCATCATTATGCTCCCTCGTAAGACGAATCATTTCATATGGATCAGTACTTTTTCGACCAGTCACATCGGCAGGATGTGGTGGGATGCGTGGAGCATAAAAAAGCGCGCATCTCACTCCTTTGTACTTATTTGCAAGCATTGCCTCTGCTTGACCTGATCCGCCAAAAATAATTCCTTTCTCGTCCGGATGCTTAGAAATTTCTTCTCCTACTTTTGAAATAAAATCTGTGTAGTCATCAGTTGGAGTAAATGTATGCGCTCCAAAATCTTCCACCTCATAATTCTGCGAAACAAGATACGCTTTTACCTTCTCTTTCAAATCAAATCCTGCATGATCTGTGGCTAAGTATACTTTCATAAATCCTTTTACACCCTCTCCTTTTAGGAGAGGGCGAGGGTGAGGTTTGTTTAACCTAAAGACTTAGATAAAAGAACCTCATCCTAACCTTCTCCTAACAGAAGAAGGAACTTACATATTTGTGATAGAAACCTCTGCTGCCGGTTTTGTGTCCACAACTGGAGCATCTTCTCTTGGCAACGATTGTATTCTGTCCAAAAGTTGTTGTTTTGTCAATAAACCTTTCTGTGCTCCAACATGTTCGATAACTGAAGCACTCTCAACTGCTCCCCATTCAAGTGCTTCCTGAATTGATTTTTCTTCCATATGTGCTGCCAGAAATCCTGTTGAAAAAGCATCTCCTGCTCCTGTTTTTTCAACAAGTGTTGCAGGAGCAAGTCCCATATGGTAAAGCGATCCATCTTCGTGTGCTGCCCATGCACCTTGCTGCCCATCTGTTACACAAACTTCTTTTGGTCCAAGCTTTTGCAGCGCTCGAAGGAGTGTCTCTGGAGCAGTTGCTGGACTTTCCTGATGTTGCGGCGCTCCGTACATAATTTCTTCTGCTTCTTCGCGATTGACAATAAGCACATCAGAAGCGGCGAGTTGCTCTTTAAAACTCTCCCGCCCAGTTAAAAGTTGTTTACTTCCAGGATTAAACATAAGCTTTGCACCTGTTTTCTCTTTCAGGACCAGTACTTTTTTATACAATTCCTGCCACTTTTGTCCCATGGAGGTAAGATAAATCCACGAAGGGCGAGCTGTTTCTATTGGCAAATCATGCTCTCTTTCTACGTGATGGACAAAAAGAGTCCGCTCGTTATGTAAAGTCACTCCAACAGAAAATGTTGTCTGCGCATCTGGTGTTTTTTTTACAAAGGGTACGTCTACATTTTCGGCAGAAAGTTGAGAAATAACTTTTTGGCTAAATTCGTCTCCTCCAATTTCTGCAGCAACAGCTGTTTTGTGTCCAAGACGTGACAATCCAACGGCAACATTACTAGCATTCCCACCAAGAAGAAATTGTGCAGTCTCAAT
>PPGL01000019.1 GCA_003173915.1 Candidatus Levyibacteriota bacterium
GGCAATAAATACAAAAGTATAAAACGACAACTGCACAGAAGTATATTTTTTTGAATTGGAAAGTGTTCGTGCATAGAGCAGATACCCAGAATATCCAAACATAGCGACAAGAATAAGAAAATTACCAAGAGGAGTTCCAAATGTTATATGCTCTTGTTTACTTGCTGATTGAAAAAGAAGAAAACAAACACCAAAGAGTGCAATAGCAAGCCCTGTTACATTATTTTTGGTTAGTCTTTGCCCAAAAAACCAGTGACCCAGCACTCCAACAACAATTGGCGTTGCTGTATATAAAATTTGAGACATAATTGCTGTCGTGAACTGAATACCAATCGTAAAAAGCGTCACATTCACAAAAAGGAAAAAAGCAAGAATCATAATATTGCTATACTCTCGTAGTGAAAGTTTCTGTTTTTTGGAAAAAAAGAAAAAAGGAAAAAAAATAAATATTGCGAGGAAAAATCGCAAAAAAACAAAAATAAGAGATGGGATAAATGCGACTCCTATTTTTGTGAATACTGGTAATATAGCGCTTCCAGCAAATTGTGCAACAAGAAGAATTAAAAGACCACCAAGCATGCTTTTATTGTAACACGAAATGGTTGAGGGTTATGAGTTAATGGTTCATGGTTAATTATTTTTAAACTATCAACTATTAACCCTAAACTATTTACTCTTTTATGAGGCTTTTTACTTTTTTCACTATACAATCAGCATCAATCCCTGCTTTATGCAAAAGCTCTACACCTGTTCCAGAATGAGAATGTCCGGTTACGGCCATTTTTACAACCTGAACATTTTCTTCTGCAACTGCTTCCAAAACAAAATCCCCAAGACCACCGTGGATAAAATGATCTTCAACAGTAATTAGGATCTTTTGTTTGGTTTTTTGCGAACACGCAATAAGTGTTTTTTTATCAACTGGAGAAATCGAATATGCATCAACTACAATTATATCAACTCCTTCTTTCTCTAATATATCTGCTGCTTTCAATGCTTCAGGAATCGTAATTCCAGTTGCAACAACAGTCAATTGATCCACTCCTTCCTTTCCCTTTGAACTCGATCGAAGGATCTTCGATCCACCAATTTTAAATTCCTCAGAATTTTCGTAGATCACAGTTGTTTTTGGTCTAAGCGTCTGCATATATGCCATGCCTTCGTGAACAGAAAGTTCTGCCAATAATTTTGTTGCAGAGACAGCATCTGATGGTTGTAACACAACAACACCAGGAAGTGTTCCAAACATCGAAATTTCTTCAAGTCCCATTTGCGATGCACCGTCTTCCCCAATGGAAACTCCAGCATGCGAACCAACAAATGTAATATTTGCTTTGGAAAGCCATGCCATACGAATCTGATCTGCAGCACGCGTCAGAAATGCAGCAAATGTTGAGACAAATGGTTTTTTCCCAAATCTGGAAAGTCCAGCAGCAACGCTTACCATATTTTGCTCAGCAATAAAACACTCAACAAATCTCTCAGGATATGCATTCATAAAATCAATTGAAAATGTGGAATTTTTTACTTCTGCATCAAGAAGTATAATATTTTCATCGTGTGAACCTAATTCGACCATTACTTTTCCATACACTTCTCGTGTGGCAACTTGATCACCAAGTTGGTAAGAAGGGGTGACGCGACTGGGGGTCCCCCGATGAGCGCCCGCAGCTTGCGAGGACGTCGAACGGGGATGAGAAGCGGCAGGACCCCGTCCATCAGGAACACGCAAATCAAACACGACTCCATCTTTCACTTCTCCCAACTCCTTCAGCGCTTCTTCTAATTTATCTTTTGGCAATGGTTTCCCATGCCAACTATCGTGATCTGATAAAAATGTAACTCCATGACCTTTTTCTGTCTGCGCAATAATAACAAATGGTTTCCCAGATACATTATTTACAGCTTTCTCAAATGCTTCCTCTACCTCTTTCATGTCATGCCCATTAATAACAACTACTTCCCAACCAAATGCACTAAAACGAGCAGCATATTCTTCTGTATTATGCCCAAACATTGTTTGCTGACTTTGTCCAAGTCTATTAATATCTGCAATCGCAATAAGATTATGAAGTTTGTAATATCCAGCAAAATTTGCAGCTTCCCACACTTGTCCTTCTGCCAACTCTCCATCTCCCAAAAGAACATACACTCTGGGATTTCCCTCTTCTGTTAGAGCGGACGACCGTAGGGAGGAGCTCGCTTGCTTGACAAGCGTGTCCCGAGGGTCAGGGTGAGGTCTTTTTGATCGGAACGCTCGCTGCATTCCTATTGCTAGTCCCGCGCCAACAGACAATCCTTGTCCAAGACTTCCTGTTGCAGCTTCTGTATAGGGAAATTCTGGAGTTGGATGTCCTTCAAGACGACTATTTAATTTTCGAAGCGTCCTAAGCTCTTCAAGTGGAAACGCACCCGAAAGCGCATACAAAGTATAAAACAATGGTGCAGCATGACCTTTGGAAAAAATTAATCTATCGTTTGCAAGGTTGTGAGGATTTTTTAGGTCGTATGTATAATGTTTATCAAACAACACTGTCATCAAATCCGCTGCAGACATACAGGAGGTTGGGTGACCAGATCCGGCTTCTGTTGTCGAAATCATACTCCATTTGCGGACAAGTTTGGCCTTTTCTTCAAGAGACTTCATAAACAGCGTGTCTATTGTAACACATGAGTCAAGAAAAATAGTATGAAAAATGTACTAAGAAACTCCTGATTTTTCTAATGGAGGTGCAGAGAAAATAACTGATTCTACAAGAAATATTCTGTCCCCATCTGCATCTGCTATATAACTACCTAATGCATAACACGTATTCTGATCAAAAGGAATGGTTGTAAGCTTACCAGGATTAGCAGAATCGGCTAACCGAAACCTTGCATCCCTACGGATTACTGGATCAATGGTACCTTTTTCGCGTCTTACGATAGAAATCAATGAAAGTTGCACTTCAGAATCATTTTCTGTAGCTGGAAGTAATTGTCGAATTCCATCTGAAAGTTTTGTGCGTCTGGATCTCCGCTTCATTGCTAAGTTAATAATAGCCGCTTGATCTTCTCCTGCAACCCTGCGCAAAGGATACATACGACTATTATTTCCAACAGATTCAAGATTTGCTGGTAATCCAACGTAACCTATAGGAACTCTTATTGGTTGACCTGTTTTAAAGGAAACTCTGTAAAACTCGTTCATAAATATATTTTATCTTATAATACTTATTTGCACAAGCTAATATTTCATCTTCCTGTTGACTTACATGGTATTTTTATAGAAAATAGAAACATGAATAAACCTCTTATCATCCTTGCAGTAGTTGTTGGCATTATTTTTCTTGGTATCGCTGGCATCTACTTTGTAACTCCTGCCAATCATTTACCGCACTTTTTCCCAGGATTTGATTCCACTCTTACCAAAACGCATTACAAGCATGGTATTGGGGCATTAGTCATTGCGATTGCTGCATTTATCTTCGCGTGGTTTCAAAGTGGCAAAAAGAAAACTTCATCTGACACCCAGCAAAAACAATAAACTCGTTATACCTCCGGCAACCAGACAATATATAGCAAATGGAGTAAGGGTATTGGTTTTAAAATATTTCACTAAAAACCTCACAGAAAAATAGGCAGAAAGAGCAGCAAGCAGTGCTCCAAAAAGCGTTTGAGAAAGATATGCATTTTCTGATGTGGTAAAAAGTTCGGGGATTTTGAGAAGTGCTGCTGCGCCAATAATTGGCGTTGAGAGCAGAAAAGAAAATCTCGCAGCATCTTCATGAGAAAGCCCAACCAAAAGACCACCAGTAAGTGTTGCTCCTGTTCGAGAAAATCCTGGTAACAATGCAAGAATTTGTGATAAACCAACCCCGAATGATTGCAACCAACTAATGTGAGATACTCTTGTATCGCTGTCTTTTGAACGATTTTGGACTGTTTTCTTTCGAAGTAATTCTCCACCCCATAACATACATCCATTTAAAAGGAGAAAAAAAGAAGCAAACTGGGCAGATGCAAAGAGTACCTGCAGTGGATCTTGGAACAATAGTCCTAGTATTCCGGTTGGAATTGTTCCAACAACCAAAAGCCATCCGAGTTTTGCGTCATGATCATCTTTTTTAATTTCTCGATCACGAAGAGAACGAAGCATTCCAGAAATAATTCGAAACCAATCTTTCCAGAAAAATAAAAATAATACTGTTGCTGTTGCCAAATGTGTCGCAACTAAAAAGGTGAGAAAAAACGGATCTTTTTGATTGATATTCCAACCAACAAGACGGGGGAAAATAACACTATGTCCAAGACTCGAAATTGGAAATAATTCTGAAACTCCTTGTAACAAACCCAAAATACCTGCTTGCCAAAACGTTATCATGCGTATACAGTATACTATACATACCTATGCCAAACAATCAAAATGCTTTCGACCGCATTTACGAAATAGTAAAAAAAATCCCAAAAGGAAAAGTCATGACTTACAAACAAGTTAGTATTTTGGCAAATGTTGCTACACCTCGCGTAGTTGGATTTGCCATGGCAGCAAACAAACACACAGAAATTGTTCCTTGTCATAGAGTAATTAAAAGCGATGGAACGCTTGCTGGATATGGCTTTGGCGGCCCAAAAATAAAAAAAGAACTGCTTATAAAAGAAGGCGTAGTATTTACCACAGATGGAAAAGTTGATTTACAAGTTGCTTGTTATTTACCGCAAAAAGCATAATTTTGAGAATCTTCTGAAAAAAACTTGCACGGAGTAAATAGTAATATTTTTTAATATTTTAATTTGAGAGAGAGTATATTCCTTGGTATACTCAGAACATGAAAGGATATATATTCCTTTTTCTTGCTGCACTTTTCTACGCGAGTATGGGCGCACTTGTGAAAGGACTAAGTATTAGTATTGGTCCCTACTCACAAACATTTCTTCGCCTTATTGTTTCAGGAATACTTACATTTTTACTTGCATATACGACAAGAAAAAAACTAACTTTGAAGAGTCAAAAAGATTATCTGATCATTTTGTTTATGGGCATCGTTGGTTATGGTCTGCAAATTATTTTTTTCACGCTTGCTTTGTATCACAATACGATTAGTAATACTTCATTCATATTTTCTTCTTATCCAATTTTTTCAGCTCTCTTTGCTGTATTTATCCTAAAAGAAAAATTAACAAGCAGAATTATTTTTTCCCTTGTTTTGCTTCTTGGAGGATTATTTTTTATTTTCGATCCACAAACACTTGGAACAAGTCTTGAAGGAAATATCTATGCTCTCTTGGGAGGAATTACATTTGCTTTATATATTGTTGGCTCACGATTTCTTACCAAACAAGGTAATGGAGCAAATGCAGTAACCCTTTGGAGTGTTGGACTCGCAGTAGCAACGAGTGGCATTGCTGCATTTGGAACCGAGCATGTCACCCTTAATTTACCATTCCAGGCAATTATATTTTTGCTTGCTTTTGGTTTTCTCAATTTCGCCGCATATAACGTAATGAACAAAGGCTTTGAGACAGTAGAAGCCAGTAAAGGTTCAATTATTCTAATGACCGAACCAATTTTTGGTGCTTCGATTGGTTTTTTACTTTTTAGCGAAATCCCGACTCCTCGTTTTCTTCTCGGAGCGACACTTATTCTTATAGCAACATTTTTGGATGTATTTAAGACAATAAAAAAAGTCAAGAAACGTTGATTATTTATTATAGAACAATCTTCCCGTCTTTTACTTGAGGCTTTACAACATCTCCTGGCTTAATTTTATTTTCAATAATCCGAAGTGCAATTTCATCAACGAGCTTTTCTTCAATAAGTCTTTTGAGAGGCCGTGCGCCAAATATTTCATCAAATCCATTTTCTGCAAAATAAAATGCCAAATCTTCCGAAACTTCCAAATGAATATTATTTTCCATCAAACGAGACTCAACTTCTTTCAGTTGTAATTTTGCAATTTCTAAAATATCTTTGGCCGTAAGCTTGTTATAAATGACAACAGAATCAAATCGATTAATGAGCTCTGGTCTGAAGGAATGATGCAAAATATCCATAAGTTTTTTATTAAGTTCTTCTTTTGAACCTTTGTGTTCTTGAATTAACTCACTTCCTAAATTACTTGTCATGATAATAATAGTATTTTTAAAATCAACAACATGGCCGCGACTGTCTGTAAGTCTTCCTTCATCAAAAATCTGAAGAAAAATATTAAATACTTGGGGATGTGCTTTTTCTACTTCGTCAAAAAGTACAACAGAATATG
>PPGL01000038.1 GCA_003173915.1 Candidatus Levyibacteriota bacterium
TTCTACTTGTACTGCTCCTTCTCGAACAATTTTCCATGGAGGTACCGAACAATCTATAATTGTTGACGGCTTATTTCCACCACACATTCCGGGTAAAACAAAGTCCACAAGTGTACATAATGTAGGATCAAGCTCCTCAAAACGTGTTGGAGTATTTCCTCCAGAAAAATTAGCAGATGGAGCAATAAGTGGCACGCCAACTGCTTCAATAATTTTAGATAAAACAGGATGATTTGTTTGCCTGACAGCAAGTGTTTGTCCACCTGCCCTTGCAATTGATGGAACTTTTTGTGTAATACAGCGCAAAATAATGGTAAGTCCTCCTGGCCAGTATTTTTCAATGAGATCTGAACGAACATCTGGTGAAATCGGTTCAAGATATTCTTCCGCCATTCCGACCGAACTAACAACTGCCAACACTGCTTTTTCTTCAGGCCTATTTCTGATTTTGTACACTCGTTGTATAGCTTCTTCGTTATCGAGTCTACATCCAATTCCATAGACAGTATCTGTTGGAAAAATAACGACTCCGCCTGATTTTAAAATTTCAATTGCTTTTTGAACAGAATCCATAGTGTTTATTTTGTAAGTGAACAAAATGCAAGCAACATCATATTTTTTTTATCGTTATCCTTCTCTGATTTTCCTCAATTGTATCAAAATATACTTCCCATCTTTTTTTAGGAAGTGCTTTGTCCATTTTTTCAGGCCATTCAATTGCAATAACCTGTTTTGAATCTCTAAACAAATCTATTAATCCTATTTCTTCAAGCTCATGTAAATTTCCTTGCAAACGATATAAATCAATGTGATAGAAATTTGTGTTTGGCAAGGTATATGTCCTAACAATAACAAATGTTGGAGATATAATTCTTTTTTGGACCCCAAGCCCTTTTGCCAAACCCTGAACAAATGTTGTTTTTCCGGCTCCTAAATTTCCATAGAGTAAAACAACACCGCCGTTATAAATCTTTTTTGCAAAAGTTTCCCCGACCTTTTGTGTTTCACTATTGCTCTCTGTTAAAAATGTCTCTTCCGTTTTTCCTAACATACATAACCCAACCAGAAAAAGCTCCAGCTGCAAGCACAATTATACTACCTAGGATAAGAAAGAGCACTGGAGGTTTTTTTATAATATGTGTATGCCCCACAATGATTGGAGTTGGAGAAAGAAAAAAGTCTGCTGATTCTGTACCTAAAATATCCATACTGTCCAAGTCTGCACCATCTGTAGATTTATCTGGGGAGTCAAATGAATCATCTTGTATTTCTGGAGTTACAGCATCAGTTATTGTCGGTTCTTTTTTTACTGTAGGCGTACTAACTGGTAGTTTTTGCATAGGATATGGCGTTTGGGCAGGAGTAGAAGTTAGAGTTGGTGGCAAAGGAGTTGGACTAGGAACAAAAATAGTAACAGAAGTAATGTTTGACCATGTTGCAGTTGAGCCTGTCTGAGTATATCTTCCAATTTTTAAATCGTAAGTTCCACTTCCCGTGGTAAAATTTGGGTCATCAGGGTCAACTTTTGCTTGGATATCTCCAAACCAACTTCCTGTTCCATCGGTTGTAACTGATAAAAAAAATGCATAATTTATCGGGGATGGAATACCGTTATACCAGGAAGTCCCATTCCATGTTGAGCCAAAATAATTTGTTGTATCAGGCTGGGCAAGTGCTACACGAAGTCTGTACAAAGCATTTTTGGAAAGTCCACTCATTGTTGCAGAAAGAGTAAAACTCTGGTCTAAATTTATGGTTCCAGAAGGTGTAGCAATAATTTGAGGCGCAGAAGCAAAGACTACTTTTGTACTTAAAACAAGGAAAACAAATAAAAAAATTAAAAGTCTCATACAGGGATTGAGATCTCTCTATAGCATATGCCCAAAACCTACTAAGTTGCAAGGATTTCTTACATTCATATATACTTATTTTGTGAAGAATAAAATTATCCGATCAGTCTGTATATTTACTGACACAATTACTTCTGAAGATATAAAAAAAGTAGAAAATATTGCTAAAGTTTTAGAGAGCAATGATTTTGTTATCCAAACGAAAAGACTCTGCACATCAAACAAAGATATTGCTGCCGCGCGAAACGCATGTCCAAACACTGCATATCTATTAAGTGTCGGCACGTTAACACTTGAACAAGCACAAAAAGAGCTCGAACAATTTATACAAACACAAAGTGTTAATTTTAATATTGACCTCACATCAGAAGAAATAAATTCATCACAAGTAGATTTTTTATTTGATATTATTCAAAAAAATGCAGCAAAAACATTTGACTTTACATTCGTTTTTAATTCACCTTCCTCTAGTCCATATTTTCCTTCCGCAAATTATGAAAACCGTGGATTTTCTTTAGGCCTTCAGCCAACTGATCTTGCCGAAGGGTGCTTGTCTATGGACGCGTGGCTTGAAAAAATGAAAACAGTATGGCAAGAACTGTATGCGTTATTTTCTTCTGACCCATTATTTCTTGGTATTGATTCTTCCATTGCTCCTATTTTTGAAGGATCTGGCAGTCTTGTCAATTTTATAAAACATTTGGGAATGACCTTTCCTGGGTCAACGACAACAGATATCTATATTGGAATAACAAAATTCATCAAAAAAGAAAATCCAAAACCTGTTGGGCTTTGCGGCCTGATGTTTCCGTGTTTGGAAGATTTTGAATTGGCAGATGAATATGAAAAAGGAGAATTTTCTATTGAAAGAAATGTGTATCTTTCTCTTCATTCAGGGCTTGGCATTGATACGTATCCTATTGGAATAGATGAACGAAAAGATCGAGTAATTGAGATTCTCAAACTAATCCAAGCATTATCTAATAAATATACAAAACCACTTTCTTGTCGCTTTGTGTCAGATGGAAAAGCAAAAATTGGAGAAAAAACTAATTTTCAAAACCAATATCTGAAAGATGTTGTGGTAAAAGAATTATAAATAAACTAGTTTAAAACACCACTTTATCTGTTTCTACAATTCTCACAGATGGATATCTTCCTCGAAAAGAAATATTGTGTCCATTTGGTGTAAATGGATCATTCATAGTATAACTACCACCAGATCCACTAACAAATACAACAAAATGATCTGGGTATGGACCGCCATCATAGGAAATTCCAACAATAATAGGATCTCCTCCTGCCAATGTTGCATCTATATTTGCACTTATTCTTTGCGATGAAACACCATTTGCAATAATTGAGTATTTTAAAAGCGCTGCAGGAATTCCGCTAAAATTGCTTGAGATCGAATTAATTGATAACGGCGTTACATCTTTATGACCGTAATGCGTGTACACCATTGCAACAGATGTCATAAGACACCCATCACTTGCAATTGAATATCCTGTTCCATTCAGAGCGATTCCCCCCCATGCTGAATCACGCTGATTATAATAACATCCCCAACTATCACAGGCAGTTTGATTGGATAAAAGCGATGCTCCTCCTTGATTGGTAACGAAGTTTGAGAAACTAGCAAGTTGTGCTTCGGTTTGAGCAAGTAATTTTTGATAATTACCTTCGCTTCCTTGGGTTTCGGTTAGCAAATCTTGTTTTGCAGCTTTTTGCGCATCCAAGTCATTTGTATAACTTTGTAATTGCGTTTGGAGTGCAAGGATTTGTTGTTTTTTGTCTTCAAAGATTTGTTTTTGGTTGGAGTAGTCATTCCTCGCTTGTACGGTATCATAGACAAGTTTTTTATCATGACGTTCAACAACTCGAAGATAATTTTCCCTGGTAAAAAAATCGTCAAAAGTATTTGAAGCAAGAAGAATTTGGAGTGGGTTTTGACTCCCAACTTCATATCCAGCAACAATTCTGTTAACAAGAATTTTCGTTAGGTCGGCAAGAGAATTTTCCAGAGTTGTAATTTTTTTCTGTGCAGTATCGATATCTTCAGTAATAGAAAGGATTTGTTGTTTTGTAGCTTCTATTCTATATTCTGTAAGTGTTATTTGACTATCAAATACTGCAATTTGGGAGGATAATGTTTTTTCTTGTCCTTGTAAATCACTAATTTTATTTTGTAAATCTGCAATTTTTTGTTGTAAATCTGCAACCTGCTGACTATCTGAGGACTCTGGAGTCGGCGTTGCTTGTTGCGCATTTGCTGGAAATACGTGAACTTGTAAAACAAAAAAGCTACCGATCAAAAGAAAGAGTAGTATACGCAGTTTTCCTGTCATATTTCATATTATTTGCCAACATACCGGCGAACAGCAATCATACTTGATACCATACCCAAACAGATAGCAAGTACAATTTCACCAAAAAGCAAACCTAACAGGAAAAGAGGTTGTATAGGAAAAATCGGAATACCTTGCATAAAAGATGCAAGTGTTGGGGTAAGAGAAATAAGTCCAATTGTTGCAATAAACCATCCAGCCCCAGCACCAACAACACCATAAATCATTCCTTCATATAAAAATGGCCAGCTAATATACCAATTTGTTGCTCCAATAAGTCGCATAATTTCTATTTCTTCACGTTTTTGTGCAATTTTAATGCCAATAATTGTTGTCATAATAAAAATTGATACTCCTGCAAGAATGATAATAAGGGCAATGCCAATCCGTCGAGTTGCTGTCGTCCATTGTTCAAGCGTTGTGACCACGTCTTTTTGATACACAACTTCTTGCACAATGGTCAGAGGCTTAAGAGTATTTGCAATTGTATCTAAATCATCAATATTGTATGTAGAAATTTCAAGAGATGCTGGCAAAATATCTGCTGTTACCAGTTCTAGAAGTAACGGATCATTTTTATTTTGTTGCTTATAGATTTCCAGCGCTTGATCTTTAGAAACATACTTTATACTTGACACTTTTCCTGTTGCCATAAGTTGATTACGAAGGGTATCAATATCTGCTTGTTTGGTATCATCTTTAAAAAAAGCAGTTACTTGAGGTTTGGATTCAAAATACGAAATGATTACATGCGATCCGGCAACAAGAAAAGTAAAAACAGAAATAGTCAAAAATGTCAGAATCATAATAAACACTGCAGCAAGAGACTGATATGGAGATCTGCGTACATGATGCCACGCTGTTTGCATGTGAGATGCCATAAATCTTATTTCTTATCCTCCTTTTCTTTTTTTTCATGAACTTTTGTATCTTCTGCCAGTTTAGGCTCTTTTGGATTCTCAGAGTGTTGACCTTCTAATTTACCTTTGGAGAGTTTTACAATGCGGTTTTTGGAATATTTTTTTACAATATCCATATTATGTGTTGCCATGACAATGGTTGTCCCTGTTTTGTTAATCGCATCTAAAAGAGCAACAATATCAAAAGCTGTTGCTGTGTCTAAATTTCCTGTTGGTTCGTCGGCTAAAATTACTTCTGGCGAAAGCGTTAATGCACGCGCAATTGCAACCCGTTGTAACTCTCCACCAGACAGTTGAACAGGAAATTTATCTTTATGATCCATAACGCCAACTCGTGTCAGAAGCTCTTCAACGCGTTTTTTTGCTTCTAACAAAGGAATACCGGCAATCTCTAAAGGAAGTAAAACATTCTCAAAAATTGTTCGCTCTCCAAGAAGTTTGAGATCTTGAAAAACAATACCAATTTTACGCCTGTAATGAGAAATGTTATGTTCTGGAATTTTTACAACATCTACTCCTCCAACAACAATTTCTCCTTGAGACGGAAGTGTTTCTCGAATAAGTAGCCTAAGGAGTGTTGTTTTGCCAGACCCAGTATGACCCACAAGAAATGTAAATTCTCCTTTATTAATTGTCAGGGTAACATCTGAAAGTCCGGCTGCTCCTGTACCGAATACTTTAGAGACATTTGTTAATTGAATCATTACTCGAGCACCTCCACTCGACCAACATCCATAAGCCATCCCGCATGTTGGGCTTTTTGTGTTTGTCCATTTACTTTTACTTTTCTTCCAATAAATTGAGACAAGTCAACAATGGAAGATGTTAGATACACATTTTGGCTGTCCCCACCCGGTCGCACAAGATGAAATTGCCCTTCGTCTGCAATGCCTCCTTTTTGCAAAATACCTTCTGCTGTATCTTTAAATGTGCTCGTGTCACTTGATCCAACAATTGTTCCTTTTGCAACAGCTGTTCCACTTTGGACTGTTGTAGAAGTAGACGGAGAAACTGAGCCTTTTGTATGGGACAACATGTATCCCATACCAATGCCAACGAGAATAACAGCAGCAAAAAAAATAAGAGATTTCCCATTAAGAAGTTGCCCTGACTGGCTAAAAGTGTGCATAACAGAAGTGTTTTTTGATGTTTCTTGCATAGTCACCTCCTTTGCCTCGCTGAAATTCTAAAGAATGTAAGCGGGCAGTAAAACTCAATAGATTGAATTTACAACGTTGTCTATAACTATATAAAAGCGCACGTGAAGAATTGCTTTCTACATCTAGTAAAACATATTTTAAGCACTTTCGCAAGAATATTTCTGTTGCGTTTACTTTTTGAAGAATTTTCTCCCTATAAAAACAAAAGCAAAAGCGGTGGACATAACAAATAGCTCTTTAATATACGCTAATATCATCGTAAAAGCTACTATAGCATAGTGTAGGGAATTTGTGTGTAAGAAGTAAGAGTTGGGTAAGCTAAAAAGGGAATTTATAAATTTTCATGCACAAATGTAAGACTTTTTTCTAGGGCTAAAAATTTTTCTTTTTTGCTTTGCTGATTGAGAAATTTAAAAATCTCAAAGGTAATTGTTCCGTTCCAACGAGTCCTTTTTATTTCCGCAAGGAGTTCTTTTATTGGCAAATTTCCTTCTCGAATTGGAAGATGCTGAACACCGTTTTGGTAATCACTTAAGTGAATTAGTCGAATCAATGTATGATTGTCTGAGAAAAATTTTACAATATCGTAGTTAACGCTTGCAATATGACATACATCCAAATTCATCGGTAATTGGTACTCCTGGCAAAATTCTTGAAAAGCGATTGCATCGTAGGTTGGTTTAGGAAATATTGTCGCTATTTTAGCGTGTGGATTGCTTTCATAAGATACTGTAAACCCTGCAGCTTCAAAAAGTTTTTTGTATAGTAGTGCTTTCCTTGAGAAAGGTTTGCCAAACATAAAGGCGCTCAAATGATGATTTATGAGTTTTACATCTGGAAATGCTGTACAAATATCTCTCATACGGTTAAACAGCAACTCCGGTGTATGAATCAATAAAAGCAGCGGTTGGTGCAAACTCGTAATCGGCATGCCAATCTTTTTACTGTATGAAATAATCTCATCTACCCCAAAGGCAAGATCACGAAGTGTTAGCATATATTCAATTCCGTCAAATCCTATTTTTTTTGCAAACGCCATTGTTTCTTCGTGTGGAATTCCAAAAATCCATGGATCAATCGAAAGAAGTGGACGACGTAGTTTTTTAATGTTTGAACTCGACATACAGAATTATTTTTTTGAATACATATATCTAACCCAGAGAGACTTAAAAAATGGTAGCGTAAGCGTTGATAATAAAAACCCAATCGCCGGAACAATTGCATTGATCCATGGGTTAATGCCAACAATAAACCACAGGTATGCCGCAATCGCGAGGTAAGTAAATACAATAAGAAGAAGTCTTCTTGTCCAACTGGTCTCCCATGCTTTATTTAACTCAACAGCTTTGTTTCGTTTTTCAATTTCTTCTATTCTTTTTTCTAAAAGCTCAATTTGTTTCATTGTTTTTCGTAATATATCATCCAACTTCTATTTAATTGTAATACCAAACAGAACTATGACAATTTTCGCAGTTCTTCTTCAATAAAGCCGTCTAATTCTCCATCTAGCACAGCGTCCGTATTGCCGGTTTCGTGATCTGTACGCAAATCCTTCACCATATGATAAGGATGTAATACATATGAACGGATCTGATTACCCCATCCTGGTGCTTTGTATCCTCCTTTGAGTGCTGCTTCTTGTTTGCGCCTTTCTTCTTCTTGAAGTATCCAAAGCTTTGCTTTAAGAAGTTTCATTGCGCTCTCACGATTTGCTCCTTGAAAACGCTCTGTTTGGGAAGTCACAACAATTCCTGTTGCTTTATGACGCAAACGAACAGCAGTTGACACTTTGTTTACATTTTGTCCCCCATGACCGCCAGCACGGTAGAACTCCCATTCAACATCTTCATCTTTTACTTCAATAGCTGCGTCATCCTCAATTTGCGGCAGTACCTCAACAAGTGCAAATGATGTCTGACGAAGATTATCAGCATTAAATGGTGATTGTCTCACAAGACGATGTACTCCGGCTTCGAATTTTAAAAATCCATATGCATATTGTCCATCAATTTGAATTGTTATACTTTTAAACCCTGCTTCCTCACCTGGCGTTTGATCAATAATTTCATAGCTCCACCCTTTTCTTTCCACATACCGTGTGTACATGCGAAAAAGCATTTGTGTCCAGTCCATTGCTTCTGTTCCCCCTTGTCCTGAATGGATTGCCAAAATTGCTCCACTCTCATCATATGTACCGGAAAAATATAACAAGAGTTCGAGTTTGTCCATAATGTCTGAGGCTTCTTCTAAATGTCCTTCTTCAACTAATAGTTGCAACATTTCTACTTCTTCTACTTCTTTTTTAAGTGTATTTAATTCCTGCATTTTCTTTGCTGCTAATTGATGATTTTGCCAAAAAGAGGATTCAAAAGATTCTGCTTCGAGTTCTTTAATTCGATATTTTTTTGATTCAAGATTAACCTTTTCTATAATTTTATGTGCGCGAATATTTGCTTCGTCCATACGGGTATTTTCTCACAAACCAAAGTAAATTCCAAAGTACAAAATACAAATTACAAATAAAACCAAAAAAAATAAATATCAAACTTTGAGCATTGAGGAGAAAATCTTCTTTAATTCTATTGCTTCATTATGCAAACCTATACATTCTTCTTTGTACTTCTCCTCATTAAGTTCCATCAATAATCTTAACCAATATGCTGATTCTTTCGCTTCTTTTCTGGAAATTTTGATCCGCATAAAAAAGTCTTTTTTACTTAATGCCTCATTTGCTTCTATATAATTTCCTCCAACCGATCCTGATGAACGAATTACTTGTATTCCATATTCATGATTTGTTAGATTATTTGGTAATTTTTTAATATACAGAGAACAATTTTTGGCAAAGTTAAAAGTTCTCTCTTCTAAAGAGTATATTTTATTTGGGATTTGTTATTTGTGATTTCAGCATAATGCACTAAAACTTAAACGCAAAGAACATTCCAACTGCAGCTGCTCCCATTCCTAAAAACGTCAGAGTAATAAGAACATTTGACAACCATCTACTTTTATACTCCCCCATAATATCTTTTCTATTTGCAATTTTTCCAATAAGAAAAATAAGCGGAACAGCAACCACACCATTAACTACTGCTGTAAAGACCAGTGCCTTAAATGGATCAATCCCAATAAAATTAATTATCAAACCTAACAAGGTTGCAATAGTAATTACGCCATAGAATCCATGTGCTTGCCTAAGCTTACGATATAATCCTTCTTTCCAATGAAATGCCTCAGAAAGAGCATATGCAGCAGATCCTGCAAGTACAGGAACAGAAAGAAGTCCTAGCCCAATAATTCCGACGGAAAACAATATCTGTGCCCACAAACCTGCGTTGGGAAAGGATTTAACAAGCGGTTCGAGTGCTTTTGCCGCATCTGCCGCAGAATTAATTGTTGTTATTCCACTCGTATGTAAGACAGTTGCAGCAACTATAATAATTGCCCAGGTAGCAATTTCTGAAAAAAACATGCCAATAAAATTATCTATTCTCATATTACGGATAAAGGCCCATCCAACGTGAGGTTTTCCTCCTGGACCAAGAAGATGTTTCTCTCGTTCTTCTTCTGTTTCCTCACTTGCCTGCCAGAAAAACATATATGGAGAAATTGTTGTTCCTAAAACTCCAGTGATAATGAACAAAAAGGCAAAATTAAACTCTATATGAGGGATAAAGGTAGCACGTAAAACTTCCATCCAGTCAACATGAATGATAAGTACGGTAAGTGGGTATGATAAAAGCGCAAGCGCTAACCATTTTAGAATTTTTGCATATACTTTGTATGAAGTATAAATTTCGAGGAGAAGCATACTTACCGTAAAAAGAAGTGTCCATACAGCAAACGGTAAAGGAATAAGAAGCTTTGCAGACGCTGCCATAGCACCAATATCTGCTCCTATATTAATAGTATTGGCAACCAAAACAAGAAGTACGACAGCGTATAGGACCGGCTTACTGTAGTGATGTCTAACAACAGCCGCAATTCCTTTACCGGTTACGCCACCAATCCGTGCACATGCTTCTTGCACTGCTGCTTGAAAAGGCAACATAAAAAAGGCTGTCCAGAGCATTCCGTATCCAAATTGCGCTCCAGTCTGAGAATATGTCGCAATTCCTGAAGGATCATCATCTGCAGCACCAGTAATAAGACCAGGTCCGAGTATTCGAAGAAAGCGATTAAATTTGTTCACAATATTAGCGTAAAGCGTAAAGAGCAAAGCGTCAAGTATAATATATTATTCATTCGTCACTTCGCTTTTTATATTGAACTACTATCAGTATTTTGCCTTGAAACAAAGCGCTGCTGTATATGTTGCCATTTGAACGAAATGCGAAAACATTGAACGAATGATTCAGGGGGATTCCCCGACGCTTCGGGGAAGGGGTGAAATCCCCCGATGAATGGGCGAAGTGCGAACGCATGGAGTGAAACAGGCAAGAGTTTTGCTTCTTTTGCGGAAAAAGAAGGAGATCATTTCCTCGGAACGAAAGAATAGAATTTTCGAAAAAAGAAGAAAGAATTATAATTTATTACACAACTGAACACATGCTGCTTTTGCTGCGTTTCCCGGAAGACTTGGAAGTTGTTGTATTTGATGAAGCAATGCTTGTACTTGAGGACTAGAAGACGCAATATCTTGTACACTCAGGTGCGTTATTTTATCTTGAATTTCACCAATTTTTTTTTGTACATCATCAGATGAAGGAAGCGTAATTTTCTCAGGAGTTGGCGGAAGAGTAGATGTTTCGGCTCCTTTAACATTTTGTCTTTGTGGAAATATACCAAGCTGGGGAAGTATAAACTTCTGTGTAACAACAATAGCGCCAAAAAAAAGCAGTCCTATGACAATACCAACTGCAATTTTTTTCTTGTCCCACTCCTCATCTTCTAGACTAAACGAACTTTCTTTCTTTTCCTTTTTCCCCAAACCTGTCAAAGGATCCTTTTTTTCTTTTGGCATATACTTATTGTACCAAACGACGTTTTAGAGTGTCCAAACTTGTTGCATAAAATACACCGAAAATTATAATAATTCCGCCAACAACAAGTTCTATTGTTGGTCTCTCATGAAGAAGCGGAATTGCCACAAGACCACTTAAAAAAGGGCCAAGATATTGAAAAAGCGATGCGGTGAATGCGTTTGTCATTTTAATTCCAATTTGTAAAAGTGCATACGAAATAACATTGCCAAGAGCAACTACAACGACACTCCCCAAACCAATAACTGAGGGAATATCAAAGCGTACAGGAACAGTAGTTGCATGAATAACGTTTACAAAAAAAAGA
>PPGL01000058.1 GCA_003173915.1 Candidatus Levyibacteriota bacterium
AAAGATTTTTCCAAGACACTTCTTCATAATTATAAAATCCTGCTGCAGCAATCATTGCTCCATTGTCAGTGCACAAATTTTTAGGAGGGGTATAGAATTTAATTCCTGACGAAGTAGTAATTTTTATGAATTCATCGCGGAGGGTATTATTTGCAGCAACTCCCCCAGAAAGAATAATGGATTTTACATTGTGTTCTTCTGCTGCTTTTAGTGTTTTTTTTACAAGAACATCAATGATTGCATCTTGTGTCGCACGGGAGAGATCACGGATTGTCTGTTCATCCAAAGAAAGAGTATCATTTGTCAGAATACTCGGTGCGTCAGAATTATTAATGTTTGAAATATCAGATTTTCTGCAAGTCTGATTGTCTGATATACTCATTTTCTGAGTATTCTGAGTTTTCTGAAATGAAGATTGTTTTTGTACCTCTCTTAAGACTGCAGTTTTAAGTCCTGAAAAAGAAAAATCAAACGTAGGTTCATGAAGTAGTGGGCGAGGAAAATGGAATCGCTTTGGATTTCCCTCTTTTGCCAATTGTTCGATTATTGGTCCTGCCGGATAGGGAAGGCCAAGAAGTCTCCCAACTTTATCAAATGCTTCACCTGCTGCATCGTCTCTAGTGCCAGCAATCCAGGTGATCTTTTTGTGATCGTGCATGACAACAAGATCTGTGTGTCCACCAGAGACAATAAGAGATAAAATTGGAAACTCTGGAATTTCTTTCTTTTCGCCGCTTTGTATCCAATTCGCATACATATGTCCAAATAAATGGTGTACCGGAATAAGCGGTTTATCCCATGTAAGACTAAGCGTTTTTGCAGTTTCTACACCGACAAGCAGAGATCCAATAAGTCCAGGACCAACTGTTATTGCAATTGCATCAATGTCAGATGGATATAGACTAGTTTGTTCAAATGTTTGTTCAATGACAGGTAGTATGTATTTTATTTGCTCGCGTGCAGCTATTTCTGGAATAATGCCTCCTGTTTGGCCATGAAGCTCCATCGAAGATGCTACTTTTTGAGAAAGCAGAATAACAGGACTTTTTTTATCTGTTGCCTCAATAATTGCTGCAGATGTTTCATCACATGATGTTTCTATGCCAAGAATTTTCATAAGGAGAAGATAACAGTGTCGCCTGTTTGCATGTGATATTTTGCCGCAATACCAGCATTAATTTCTAACACTCTATCAGAAGGTTCTGAAGGTTTAACAATCTGCCAGGTCGTTGCATTTGCAGGAGGGGCCTGTAAATTGTTATACACAGTAACTACTTGATTGTTATGAATAAAAATAATGTCTAAAGGGAATTTCATATTTTTCATCCAAAATGCATAATAATCAGGTTTATCAAACAAAAACAGCATTCCCTCATTTTGTGGCAAACTATCCCTTCCGGAAAGTCCTTTTTCCCTGTCAGCAACTGAAGAAACAACAGTAACAGAAAATGTTTGACCTTTTATCGATACACTTGGTGTATGAAATAATTTTTTTAGTGAAGCCATTGTGCTTGAATTATCTTTTGTCAATGCACCAGCAAGTCCAACTAAAATAAGTAGTAAAAAAACACCAAATAATTTTTTCATATATTATTGTTCGGCCTCAAGTATCTTAATAACAGCAGATGTTGATTTTTGTGGAATATATTGTATCACTTCGGCAATATTTGCACCAATTATACGCGCTTGTCTTTTTTTATTTTCAATTCCTGTATCTCCTTTGGTCACAGCAATTGTTGATGGACTAAGTTTTTGTATAAGTTCGTCATACTGTGCATTTGTTTGCAAATAGGGGAGACAAACAACGTAATCAACATATTGAATAGTGGAAATCATATATGCGCGTTCTTCTTGTGTATGAATTGGGCGATTATTTCCTTTGATCTCTCGGATTTTATGATCACTTTCTATAAGTACAAAGAGATAATCTCCTTTTTCTTTTGCTTTTTCCAGAAGCTTTATATGACCAACATGAAGAATGTCAAAACAACCTCCGGTTAAAACAATTTGTTTGTTCTGTTCTTTTAAATTTTTACTAACTTTGATAGCTTCTTCAACTGTTAGAATATTGTTCATATTTTAAATAATGTAATTACTAATAACAAAAATTAGGAAAGAAGTTTTTTTATTCTCTTATTCATTATTCTATTATTCGCTTATTGCTTTGTTCCCCTGACATATGCGGCAGCCCATGGTTGATAATCTGTGGTAAACGTATCGGTTAAAAGTGTTTTTCCATCTCGTGTTACTGTTCGAGAAAAAGAAACATCTGCTCCTCCTGCTGCAAAATCAACTTGCTTTAGTGTACCAACAGGAAGTGTTGGGTCATCAGTATATACCGTTGGTAAAGGTGGAGTAACATTGGTGATAACTGGCGTTGTCATAGTGACTTTTCTTCCATCAGAGGTGCCATAAAAAGAAAACGTCAGACGGAGTGTATTAGGATCAATTGCTGATTGGATAAGAATATAGTTTGCAGTATCATTTTTAAATTTAAAATCAACAGATGGAACATACACTGTCGCATCAATTCCTGGTGGAGAATCTTCTTCATAATATCCAACTCGATACGCATGTCCATGGCGTTCGACTATAGGAAGGCCCGCATTAAGTGCAGCTCTAAAAAGTGTTGTAGAAACTTGGCATACGCCTCCACCATCTCCTAAAATTGTCTTTCCGTTTTCAATAACATAAGCTTGTTGGTATCCAGTAAGAGAAGAAACGTCCCCAACTGCCTTTGCAAAAGAAAATGTATCGCCCGGTGCTACAAGTATTCCATTTACTCTAGATGCAGCGAGCTCAATATTATAAATTCTTGAAGGAATAGAGTGTTGAAAAAGAGAAGTGCCACTTCCTATAAGTTCTTTAATTCCCATATTGTTTACTTGGCCTGTTGTAACTTTTGGCAACACAATGGTTGTTGTTAGTGGAATGGTAAGATTTTGGGGTCTTCCTTGTGCAAGAAGTGATGAAATTTGAGAAACAACGTTTTTCTGCGCCTGTGCAACATCGATAACAAGTCCATTTGATGAAGGTGTAAATGTTGTAACTTTTCCTTTTTCAAATGCAAATACAGCATCAACTGGTTCTACATTAACTTGTTGTGTAATAGGTTGTATTGCTGCTGCAACCCCTTTATCTGAATCATAAAACGATGGAGTGAGAGTAATACCATCAAGATATGCTTTTAAAACTAAAAAAATATCGGAAAGTATATAATTTGACCGGCCAATACTATATGCTTGTTGTGCTAAGAGTTCGCTGTTGTAGCCTGCAGCAAGATCTTTAGCAGAGGCTGTAGCAATTTGATCTTTATATACAAAAGAAAATGTACTATTTTGTATAAAACTATTTTGTGTAGAAAAATAATCTTCAACTTCTTTTTCTGTTTTGCCGCCGACATTTGTAGAACCTACAGATACTCCCGGATATACAGTATTACCATATATATGTTGAAAAATAATAAATGCAAAACTTATTGTAAAAAATAGACCAAGAGTAATTCCTATCAAAAACCAAAACGCAGATTTTCCAAACAGAAGAACATGTTTTTTTATTTTATGTCTATGATGCAAAAGATGCTTTCTCATTTGCTCAGATTGCATTAAACTATTATACTAGAAATTACCATGACCATGCCCGACGAAAATAGTGCAACGCGCCTGCGGCAAGCACCTCAGGTTCCTCAACAAACACAGAATACTGCAAGTGTGCCTCAAAGTGCGGCTACACCTGTTTCCCACATTCCTGTGCCGATAGTATCTCAAGGTAATCACGATGTGGATGATAAACACTCCATTGGTGGTCTTCTGATGATTGGCGCAGGACTTGTACTTGCGCTCGTCATTGCTGTTTTTCTGATTTGGTTTGTTTTGTCAAAGTTTATTCCTTCGGGATCTAAAGCGGTAACGCTTGAGTATTGGGGATTATGGGAAGACACCAGCACGATGCAGTCGATCATTGCTGATTTTGAACGAAAAAATCCTACAATAACAGTGCACTATGTAAAGGAAGACCCAAAGCAATATATAGATCGTCTTTTAGCACGAATGCAGCAAGGGAATGGACCAGATGTTTTTAGGTTTCATAATAGTTGGATTCATATTTTACTTCCAATGCTTGCTCCTTTACCACAAACAGTTGTCTCTTCTCAAGATTTTGCAAAATTATATTATCCTGTTACACAGCAGGATTTAGTAAGAAATGGCGCAATTTATGGAATTCCTTTAGACATGGATACACTGTCACTTTTTACAAACAATCAGCTTCTTCAAAAAGAAAATATTACCATTCCAACAAATTGGCCTGATTTTATTACCGATGCACGGGCATTAACAGTAAAAGACGCAAATGGAAAAATTAAAGTTGCAGGCACAGCTCTTGGGACATATGACAATATCACTCATGCTCCAGATATTATTTCATTACTTTTTGCTCAAAATGGCGCAGATACGCTTAATCTAGCGACAACAAGTAAAAACGCGAGTGATGCAATTGCTTTTTTTACTTCTTTTGTGAAAGAAGACGGAAATGTATGGGATGATACACTTGATCCTTCATTTATCGCATTTGCAAAAGGAAATTTAGGAATGTATTTTGGATATTCTTGGGATATATTTAATTTAAAAACATACAATCCTTCACTTGATTTTACCGTTTCTGCAGTTCCTCATTTGCCAGGAAGAGATATTACCGTTGCAAGTTATTGGGTGGAAGGAGTTTCGGCAAAAAGTTCACATCAAAAAGAAGCAATGCTATTTATGAGATATTTAGCACAAAAGGATGTGCAACAAAAACTATTTTCTGAAGAAGCAAAAACACGACTTTTCGGTGAACCATATGCTCGTACAGATCTTGCAGATACAATAAAAGATAATCCAATGCTTTCTCCATTTATAGATCAAGCACCACATGCAGTTTCTTCTATTTTTGCTGGGGATACAGGAAATACACGGTTTAATGAAAGACTTAATCAATTTTTAGAACGTGCTGTTGGGGATATTTTCCAAGATACATCCCCGGATACTGCCATTTCAAATATTTCTCAAGGTGTTTCTTTGGTACTATCGGAGTATGACACAACAGGCAAAACAGGCAATCATTAAAACACTACTATACGCTGATATTTTTGACTACTGCCTTACTGCTGCTGAAGTCTGGAAATACGAAATTGCAATAAAACCTTATGAAAAAGAGGTTGTTGTTCACGTATTGGAATCGCTAAAAAAGATTGTAACCAAATCACAAGAATATTTTATGTTGTCTGGAAGAGGACACCTAATAAAACTTAGGAAAGACAGAGAAAGAATTGGAGAAGAAAAATTACAAAAGGCACAAAAAGTGTCTTTAATACTTTCCTATATTCCAACAATTCGTTTTATTGGAGTAAGTGGTTCGGTTGCAATAAAAAATGCAAAAAAAGAGGATGATATTGACTTGTTTTTTATTACCGAAAAAAATACTGTTTGGATTTCACGACTGCTTGTTACTGCTATTTTACAATTGTTAGGAATTCGACGAAAATATGCATCTCTTAAAGTTTCTGATTCTATATGTGCAAATATGTTTATAGGGAGTGAGGCACTTGCCTTTTTTAATTCTCAACAAAATATTTATATAGCGCATGAAATTGCACAACTTTTTCCAATGTTTTGTGTAGAAAATACTTATGATGAATTTTTACAAAAAAACTCCTGGATTTCAAAATTTCTTCCTAATTGGAACCCGAATAATGTTTATCGTTCTCACAGATCTTTTCTTAGATATACTTTTGTGATATTTTTACGTTGTTTTGAAGTGTCTGTTAGAATAGCTCAACAACTATATATGAAAAATAAAAAGACCATTGAGTTTACAACTTCGTCTATTATTGCATTTCATCCAAGTAACACAAATAAAAAAATTGTTTCTCTATTTGAAGAAAGGTGTCGTCGATATGGTGTATAACGTTGTTGCATGTGGTGGAACATTTGATCATTTGCATGCAGGACATAAAGCCTTTTTGCGATTTGCATTTTCTGTTGGAAGAAAAGTTTTGATAGGGCTCACCACAGACACCTATATTTTTAATACAAAAAATACAGAAACTATTGCTCCTTTTTCAGAAAGAAAACAACAACTTGAAGCATTCCTCAATAAGGAGAATTTTTCAGGACGATTTACAATTACTCCTATTGATACACTTTTTGGACCAGCGATAGAACCTACAACTAGCATCGATGCGCTTGTTGCAACTGAAGAAACAAAAAAAGGAACAGAAAAAATTAATAATGAAAGGGAAAAACGTGGACTTTTTCCTCTTCCAGTTATTCTTATGCTTGTTGTGGTGGTCAATGGGAATCGTATTTCATCAACACAAATTCGTGCTGGGAAAATTAATACCAACGGAGAAAAATTTATTACAGACGATATAACAAGTAAAGTACTTTACTTGCCAGATGAGCTTCGTGAGATGCTACAAAAACCATTTGGGAAGTTACAAAAGAGCGAGAACATTGTATTTTCAGATATAGACCCAATGAAAAGTGTTACCGTTGGGGATGCCACAACTGTAACATTTCACACACAAGGACTCCATCCAAAAATTGCTGTTGTAGATTTTGCCGTTCAAAGAAAAAAAATTTACACCAATCTTCTCGAAGAAGGTTTTTCATCAAACGAAGAAGAATTTCACGCAATCAATCCTTCGGGAACTATAACTCCACAACTCTGGCAAGTACTACAAAAAGTAGTAGATAACTCTTCCAAGTCATCAGTTGTTACGATTGATGGCGAGGAAGATTTAGCAGTTCTTCCATTACTGCTACTACTGCCTCTTGGATTCTGTGTATATTACGGTCAGCCAAATGAAGGAATTGTAAGCATTCTTGTAACAATTGCTATAAAAGATCGTGTAAAGAGCTTGCTACAGCAATTTAATCGCGCATAGAACTCTAGGTTCTTGACAAACGATCCGAGTTTCCGATACTATGTGAGTCGCAACATTGATGTTCCCTCCTTTTTAGTGAGGGATTTTCTTTAGAATATGGATACGAAAAAAATTTACTTAACAAAAGAAGGACTTGAAGAGCTTCGTAAAGAGCATGAAGAGCTGACAAAAAAAAGAAGACCAGAAGTCTTAGAAACAGTATCTCAAGCACGTAACCAAGGAGATCTTTCAGAAAACGCAGAATATCAAGCAGCGAGAGAAGAGCTCTCTTTTATCGATGGAAGAATCGATGAGCTTGAAGAACTTCTCAAGCAGGTTGTTATTATTGAAGAAAAACCAGGGAAAAATGGTAGTAAAAAAGTCATTGATCTTGGAGCAAAAGTTACTCTTCATGTAGGAAGTAAAGAACATATCTATACAGTAGTTGGTGAATTCGAAGCAGATCCTGCAGAAAAAAAGATTTCCAATCAATCTCCTCTTGGAAAAGCACTTATGGGAAAAATGGTTGGAGAAAAAATTGAAGTTGAGGCTCCTGCAGGAAAAGTAACCTATACCGTTGTCTCCATTGATTAAGTCTTCACAAATTTGTTAATTTTTTCATGATTTTGGTTTTTTATTCTCATGCTTGATACAATAAGCTCCATGAAAACTGTTGTTTTTGGTATCACCGGCGGAATTGCTGCTTTTAAATTAGAGGAAGTAATTAGTTCTCTTTTACATAAAGATTTTTCTGTAGAAGTAATTATGACTGAAGCAGCAAAAGCACTTACAGATGAAAAAACCTTAGAAAAAATCATAGGAAAGAAAGTACACAGTAATCTTTTTTCATCTCCTATAGATCGAGAAGATATTCTTAAGAAGCGATCTGTCGAACATATAGATTTGGCAGATAAGGCAGATCTACTTGTTATTGCTCCAGCAACTGCAAATATTATTGCAAAGCTTGCAAGTGGCATTGCAGATGATTATCTAACAACAGTTGTGCTCGCTGCAAGTTGTCCTGTTGTTATTTTTCCTTCTATGAATGTACATATGTGGAATCATCCAATAACACAGCAAAATATTCAAAAACTAAAGACAGCAGGATATTTAATTATCGATCCAGATACAGGTCTTTTGGCATGTGGATACGAAGGAAAAGGAAAATTACCAAAACCCGAAGCAATTGTTATGGAAATAGAGCATCTTCTTTCAAAAAAAAATATCTTACAGGGGCAAAAAGTACTCGTTACTGCTGGAGCAACGCGAGAAGCAATCGATGATGTGCGGTTTATCACCAGTCCTGCAACAGGGAAAATGGGAGCAGCACTCGCGGATCAATTGTATCTACTTGGAGCAGATGTTACATTTGTTCATGCAGAAAATGCTGTAGAACCTCGATACCTTGTACAAAAACGTTCATTTATCTCTGCAGATGATCTTTCAGAGATTCTCGAAAAAGAAGTTCCTCACACCGATATTATTTTTCACACCGCTGCAGTAAGTGATTTTTCTGTTTCTAAAATATCTGGGAAGATTTCAAGTGACGAAGAAACAACAATTCATCTTATTCCTCGTAAAAAAATTCTTTCTCAAATTAAACAGTGGAATCCAAAGAGTCTTCTTATTGGCTTTAAAGCAGAAGCAGGGATTTCTGAAAAAGAACTTATTGCTCGCGCCAAAAAAAGAATGTTAGAATCCGGTGCAGATTTCATGATTGCAAATGAAGTTGGAAAAGAGGATAGAGGATTTGCATCAGATACAAACGAAGTATTTATTATTCTAAAAAATGGAGAAACAATAAAAATTTCACTTACGTCAAAACGGGAAGTTGCAAAGAAAATAGTTGAAGCAGTTGTAAACGCTCGGGAATAAAATTTTTCTTGGAATCGGACTTCGCCTTCCATCCTGCGAAAAATTTATTCCCTCGCTTACAAATTTAATTTTATGCATTCATCAACACACTTTGTTCCTGGAAATATTTCTTGCTTGTTTGTCATCTGTCCTGATAGCGATCCGTCAAAAGCTGGGTCTTTAGGAGTGGGGTTTACCGTAAATAAAGGTGTTACTGTTCAGGTAGATTATGCGACGAGCACTCAGGTTTTTTTCAATGGGGAAAAAATTTCTTTTCCAACGGTAGAATCAGTAATCAATGTCATTCTGGCAAGCAAGAAAAGAGCACGTCAAGAATCAAGGAAAGATCCTGGACAAGCCAGGATGACAACTGATAATAACAACATACAAGTTCATATTTCCTCTCCTCTTCCTCTTGGCAGTGGATTTGGTTTGAGTGGAGCATCTGCATTGGCAACGGCATACGCACTCAATGATTTATTCAGTTTACATAAGACGGAACTTGAACTTGCTAAGCTTGCCCATATTGCAGAAGTTGAAAACGGTACGGGTCTTGGGGACGTTGTGAATGAATATTACACAGGTTTTCTTATGAAGACTGTTCCAAGCTCGCAGTTTGTTGCTCAAAAAATTCCGATTACGGGCATCCCTGTGCATTGTAAATATTTTTCAAAATTACCAACAAAAGCTATTCTTTCTAATAAAAAAAGATTTGAGCAAATAAATAGAGCAGGTAGGAAAGCATTAGAAGAAGTTCAAAATCTGTTAAGAAATACCGTCATCCAAACCGAAGTGGAGGGATCTCATTCTACTTCTGATGCGTTAGATTCCTCGACTGTCGCTCGGAATGACAAAGAAGAAAAGGAACTTTTTTCACAAATTATCCAAGTCTCCAAGCAATTTGCAGAAGAGTCAGGTTTACTTACAGACAAACAAGTTATTCATACAATTCAAAACATTGAATCTCGCGATGGACATGCATCAATGATTATGCTTGGGAATGCTGTGTTTAGCGACATCCCCTTTGAAGATTCTATTGAACTCACAATTTGTTAAATCCTTAACAGTATAAAAAATTTTGTCAAAGATTTCCTAAAAATTGCCACCTTCTCATTATTTTTTTACTATGCATGTACAGAAAAGGAGGTGAGAAAATGACACAACCAGTAAGAAGAGGATTACGACCAGTTCAACAATCAACAGGAGAAGGAACCCAAATTGCACGAGAAGAAAGAATAATAGTTAAGGATGTAGTAAAACCTAGACCTGAAATCATCATGGGAGATGAAGGCGTTCCAAATCCTGCGCAGTTCTACACAGGAAGAGAAAGATAATAATCTAAAAATGTTTGCCTGAGCAGGTATTATGCTTGCTTTTAGGCGTGAATTTAGAAAAATTTGATACAATCTCGTTATGAATTTTTTGGAGGATGTAAAAACTGTTGCGATTGTAGGACTTTCTCGAGACGTGCAAAAACCAAGTCATAAAGTTGCAGTTTTTTTGCAAAAACAAGGTGTAAAAATAATTCCCATTAATCCAAATACTTCTGTTCTTCTTAACGAAAAGTCATATCAGTCTATTTTAGATGTTCCACAAGATATTAAGATTGACGTTGTTGCAATTTATAGAAATTCTGATGCTATCGAAGATATTGTGAATGAAATTATTGAGCGAAATGATTGCAAAACAATCTGGTTTCCACAAGGAGCAGAAAATATGAGGGCAGAGAAAAAAGCGTTTCAAAATGGAATTACTGTAATCACAAATTTCTGTTTGTTGCACGAATATAAAAAATTAGCTGGGAGAAAGAAATTATTTGAGTTTTAATTTTAAATTAAGTTTATTTTAAGAAGACCTCACTATGCCCTCTGTACACGCTTGTCAAGCAAGCGAGCTCCTCCCTGCGGTCGTCCACTCTAAAAGGAGAGAGGGATGTTAAATTTTATTTAGAAAAAAGTGATTTTAAAATTGCAAATGCTCTGTTGACTTGTGTATCTTCTAGAATAATTGTAAGTTCAAGATTGGTAGACACAACTTCCATAATATTAATTCCTTCCCATGCAAGGCTTTTGAGGAAAAAGTAAAAAATACCAGGAGTTTCCATAACTTCTTTTGGCATGCGAATGGTGATTGAAGAAAGTTTTTTATATTCTGACAAAACTATTTCTTTTGCAAGAAGTTTTTTTATCTCGGTAAAAAGTCCCTCGCTTGCAATAATGGTTGTTTCTGAAACTCCTTCTGTAAGGGTAAAAAAATATTTTGACTGCGTTGCATAAATAGCAAAAACTTTTCCTAAATTTTTTGTGAGTTCTGGACTATTGGTAAGAGTAAGTTCTTCCAAATTTGATCTGACAATCATTTCTGGTGTTGTTTTAAAAATATCAATTTGCTTAAATTTAGGTTTAAAATATGGCTCAAGTCTTTTAAGAGCCATAATAATTGAAGATTCACTGACATCTTTAAATAACATCTCTTCAAGTTCTGGCTTTATATAGCGAGCAAGTGCAGAGTAATTGAGAAGACCTTTAGACATTGCCTCAGAGAGGTATCGTGACCTCTCTATAATTTTTTTTGTTGCTTCGGGAACAGTTATCATGTTAAAAATTTAACACATTTAAGAAAATTTGTCAAGTATTTATAGAAAATTGACGTTATTGCAGATTCATTATATAAATAACAACGTTATACATAAAATTCCTTCTCCTTTAGGAGAAGGTAAGGATGAGGTTATTTAATCCCTAACTTTAGGGTTTCACAAACCTCACCCACGCCCTCTCCCAAGAGGAGAGGAGAATATAAGTGAAGTAATATGAATAATTTTGGCATAAAACAAAAAAAGGAGGGCTTGACCATTAGCGGAGGTTTGTAGAATTTTCTGGGGAGACTGTTTTACAAACCCTCGCAAGAGGGTTTTTTAATAAAAAATATATGACACAAGAAATACTATCAGCAGCGCGTGGAGCAGTGGGAAGACTTCCTCGAGAAAGACGAGTCAGCTATTCTCAAGAAGGGGGTCTTCGTGCTGGATCAGAACAAGATACCACGAGGGCAAGAAGATACGATGAAGTTTTATGTCGTCTTACGTCTTTTAATACTCAGACTGGGCGAGATATGGTTCCAATCCTCAGTTATATAAAAGAATTTTATAGGGCATTAGAACAAAAAAGTTCGCATGTCGCTATTACTGTGGATATTATTGGAGATAATGAAGGGGATAACAAAGCAATGGTTGTTACTATTACGAGAAGAAATGGAGAAGGAACATCTGACTCACGAGCTCCAATATTTTTTGGTACGCATGTTGATACTAATGGAGCAACAGATACAGTTGCTGTTATTGATACTTCTGATGGTATTCCCACGCACCGTTCCTCCGGAAAAACGGGTTTAGGTGGGGATGATAAAGCAGCTATTGCAGAAATACTTGTTGCAACTGAAGAGGTTGTAGAAAATGATCAAGATTATAGACCTCTTGTTATCGGTTTCACGACAGATGAAGAAGATCAAAGTCAAACAATAAAACAAATACCTACCAAAGGAGCACAGATGGGATTTATTTTTGATAGAGAAGGGGATCCACTTATGCGGGGTATTGTTGTTGGAGCATACGGATATCATCGATTTGACGTTTCTATACCAAATTTACGAGGAATGCAGGCACTCGAGTTTGTTACTCGTTTTTCAGAAAGTATAGGATCACGACTTGTTGGAAGAAGAATTTTTGAAGAACCATTCACTTTTCCAGATGATGTTACTGTTGTAATAAAAGAATTTGCAGTTCGGAAAACTGAAGAAAAACCAGTTGATGGACAAATAGTAGAACGCAATGTTGTTCCAGCATTTGCGCAACTTAGTGGTTCTCTTTCTTTTACAGGCCAAACGACTGCAGAAGAAGCTTTGCGGATATTCGAGGAAAGATCTGGAGGAAGAATAATTGTTTTGGAAACAAAAGATAGAAGTCTTGATTTTCAAATTGATTTTGACGGTAAAGGTGGACATCCATCACGAGATGACTTGGTAACACCACTGAGTAATATCGAATATGTTGGTCGCGGTTTGGTCGGTGGAAAACGTGCAGAGATGATGCTGCCAAGCAGAAGAGAAGCTAGATTTTCCGTTGCAGATGTAGCTACAGAAGATGGTGTAACAATTAAAGGAGAAGTTAGAAGTCAAATGGAAGCGCAACAAGAAACAGATAAAACATTGGTTTTATTACGAGATCTTGTTGAGCTAAGTGGTGGGAAAATGGATTATGGTATAGAAAATGATCCAAATCGCGTGCCCGACAATTACCCTGCTGTCTTGTTGGCAGAGCGAGTTCTGGCAGAAGTTGCATTAGAAGAGGGTTTTGAAGGAGTTAATCTAGAGCATGTTGTTTCTTTTGGAGCCTCAGATGCAAATAATGCAACAATACCAATCGTTGTTTTGTCTGAAGGGACTGAAGGGGCTCATACGAGTGGAGAAAGTGTTGCAATTTATCGTGCACTTTCTGCAATGAATATCATTCGAAGACTCTGTACATCAAGCGAAGCATTAGTAAATTAAGTTTATGAACCACAAAAATACATTTATAAAGAAAGGAAAAA
>PPGL01000078.1 GCA_003173915.1 Candidatus Levyibacteriota bacterium
CCTGCCGCTCCTCACCTGCCACACTTGTCTTCACTTCGTTGCGCAAGTGAGCTCCATCACTTCGTTCGTCCGCTCCAAAAATGGCATCGTTCACGTTGTTCTCTGCTGGCAGTTTTTGGGGGTTCCCCAGTCGCGTCACCCCATTTTCTATTAATGATTTATATTCTTGATATTTGTTTTGTAATTCTTCTCGTTCCTTTCTATATTTTGGAAATACCACTGAAGTTACTTCATTCACTTTTTTATCTGTACACTGGGCAGAAAGAATAATAGATACAAGAAGTTCAAAATTGTTACTCCACTGTAAAATCATTTTTGCCTGCGGATAGTGCTTTTTTAGAAGATCAAAAATTTTATATGCCTCGCTTTTATCCATGCAATGAGTATATCATATGATACAATCAGTTCATGGTAAAGCGAGTAGGGGAGAGAGTAATTTTTACAACAAAGTTTTTTACGATAAAAGATATTGATTTAGAATCCCAAAAAGGAAAATTTACCTTTCAAATTATCGAGAAACATGATACTGCAATGATAGTTCCAATTATTGGTGAAGACATTATTTTGATTAAAGAATACTTTGCCGCAACCGATACATATAATTTGTCTTTGCCCAAAGGGCAGATTGATAAAGATCATGGTATGCAAGAAACAGCAAATAAAGAACTTCAGGAAGAAATTGGTTTTAAAGCAGCAAAAATTGATCATCTCGTAACACTCACTATGTCTCCGGGCTACTTAACGCAAAAAACACATGTATTTTTAGCGCAGGATCTAACAGAAAGTAGGTTAGAGGGAGATGAGATAGAAGAATTAGAAATTATTCGTTATCCATTTGCTAGGTTTGAAGACTTGATAGAAAAAGGAGAACTTACAGAATCTCGTGTTATTGCTTCTCTTTTTTGGGCAAGAAAATATCTACAAAAATAATTACTTCTTTAATGCTTCAATTCCAGGAAGCGTGCCATTTTCAATGAGTTCAAGCATTGCTCCTCCTCCTGTTGAAATATGAGTAATTTTATCGAGATATTCTTTATTTTGAATTGCTGAGAGTGTGTCTCCACCTCCGACGATAGATATTGCATGGTCATTGTGGGCAATTGCGTAATAAATAAAATCTGTTCCTTGTCGATAATTAGGATTTTCAAAAAGTCCCACAGGTCCATTCCACACGATTGTTTCGGCTTTTGCAATAATTGATCCAAATTTTGCTTTTGTTTCTGGTCCGATGTCTAAAATTCCCATATCATTTGGAATCTCATCTCCTATTCTATATACTTGTCCACCTGTTGTTGTATCTTCTGATTTACCAACTAATACATCTGTTGGAAGTACAATTGTTGTTTTCTTTTTAGATGCAGTGTATAAAATTTGACGAGCTTTTTGTACCATTTCATATTCGCAAATACTATTGCCAATTGATTGTCTTTTCGCCCTAAAAAAAGGATTGGCAAGTCCGCCTCCAAGCAAAACATAGTCTGCAATTTCAGTAAGCTTATTAATAAGTGTGATTTTAGTTGAAATTTTTGCGCCTCCGATAATTGTGACAAGAGGTTTTTTAGGATTATCAATTGCCTTACTTATCATTGAGATTTCTCTTTTTAGACAAAGTCCCCCAAAAGCAGGGAGAAGTTCTGGAACACCTACAACAGATGCCTCAACACGGTGACACACGGCAAATCCATCATTAACATATACATCAGCAAGTGCTGCCAAGCGTTTAGCAAACTCTGGATCATTTTTCTTCTCTTCAGGATAATATCGAATATTTTCTAACACAAAGAGCTCATTTTCTTGTTGGTTTTCAAATGTTTGTTTGTCTTCTGTTAGGAAATCTTTAATAAGTCGTACTTTCATCTCTGGTAAATACTTTTGCAGACGGTCAACAACGACCTGCATTGATAATTTTGGATCGTGATCTTTTGGCCTTCCAAGCTTTGCGACACATATCAGACGGTTATGATGCTCGAGCAGCAATTTGATACTTGGTAACTGATGTTGAATGCGTGCGTCATCTGCAATTGTATAATTATCATTTAGAGAAACATCAAAGTCCGCACGAAAAAGAACTCGCTTATTTTCAATAGTTGTTTCGTCAATGTACGTAATTTTACCCATACTCTTTAGCGTTTAGTGTTAAGGGTAAAGCGTAAAGAATTTTCTAAGCTTAGCGCTTGCCGCTTTACTCTTTAATAAACTCTAGATACTTATTAACATTTTCTTTGCTTCCCATAACAATAGGGGAACGTTCATGAACATGCTTTGGCATAACAGAAAGCGGATTGGTTTTTCCAAAACTTACTGCTTTTCCTCCTGCTTGTTCGCAAAGAAAAGCAAATGGATTTACCTCAATTGTTAATCTGAGTTTTCCTTCTGGTTGTTTGGTATCTGCAGGGTAGAGAAATATACCACCTTTAATAAAGGTTCTGTGCATGTCGGCAACTAAGGAGCCTACATATCGTGCTCTAGATTTCCCTTCGTCTTTCAGGTGCTTTAAGTACGCTTTTGTTCCAGCATCATAAAAATTTTCATAGGCTTCGTTAATTGAATAAATTTTTCCACTTTCAGGCATTTGCATATTCGGATGGGAAAGAAGAAAATTGCCAATTGCAGGGTCAAGAGTAAATCCATTCACGCCATGTCCGCTTGTATATACAAACATTACACTTGATCCATAAATAATGTATCCTGCTGCAACTTGATTTTCTCCTTTTTGTAAAATTCCATCTTTTTTATGATACACAGCAAAAATGGTACCAATTGGACAATTGGTATCAATATTTGACGAGCCATCAAGGGGGTCGAAGTAGACAATATAGTCTCCATCGTGTTCATTTGATGCTAAAACAGGCTCGGGCATTTCTTCAGATACAACTGCATGGACTGTCCCGCTGGTAATAAGCATGTCAACCAACAATTTATTGCTAAATTCATCTAGCTTTTGTACTTCTTCTCCAAAGGTATTCGTAGAACCAGTTTTTCCCAAAATATCAACAAGTCCTGAAGCTTTCACATGGCTTGCAATAATTTTTGTTGCATTTTCAATTTGTGTGAGAAGGAGCGTGAATTTTCCTGTTGCTTTTGTGTTTTTTCTTTCTTCCTGAAGAATAAAATCGGTTAGAGTAACGATGGAATTATATCTCATACAAATAAGTTACTTTATCAGTGATTTTGTGTTAGCAACATGAAGTTGCTCAAAAAGGAATGAGAGTTGTTTTTCCAGTTGTTCAAGAATTGGTTTCTTCTCTTCAGGTGGAAGCGTCCAGAGTCGTTTCTTAAACGGACCAATTGCTCGTTTTCTTGTCTTATATAAATTTTGTTCTTTAGTATTTTTCTCTTCGTCCCATTCTGCTTGTTTATTTGCCTCGAGCCACGAAAAAATTTCTTCTTTAAGACTTGTAGGCATAGTATCATAGACAATATTTTGAAACCCTGTTGCTAAATGAATCTCAAGCGTATGACGCTTCGGAAATTGATGAAATAAGTCAGCAGGAAGAGTGGACGCTCCATGTTGGACAACTCCACCAATATGATATTGCTCTCTTGCAACTTTTCCTGTTTCTTCAATCACAGAAAAATCAATACTTACATCAGCAATAGTTCCATCTGGTTTAATGACTCCGCCATGACTACTTCCTGTTTGAACGCTAATTTTGCTAATTCCTGCCATTTTTCCAGCAATAAGTCCGTTGTAGCCATCCATAAATGCAGAAAGATCGTGTGCATTGCTATTAACACCACCAATATGTCCGATTTCTCCTCCAATGGAAATATCTACTCCTTTTGGTTGCAAAGAACGAATGTAGTCTGTAAGCTCAGCACTTACAGTGTAATTGGTAACTTGTTGTTCTGTTGGTGTTGGCTTTGTTAAGTCAACAAGTGTTGATGCATCAATATCAATATTAAGAAACTCTGCCTCAATACATTCTTTAATGAGTGCTTTTATCTTTTCTGTTTCTGCCTGCGCACCTGCGGCATATTTTTTTGCACTAAATTGTACATGATCGGCTTGCAGATACACTGGCCCTGTATAGCCTTCTTTAATCGCAGCAGCCAAAACAACAACAGCAAATTCATCTGGACGTTGGTCTGTATATTCAATCTCAGATCGAGCAATTTCAAATACAACAGGTCCAATATTATGTGTCAGCATCAATCTGAAAATAATTCGTGACATATCGTAATTGAGCGCTCGTACATTTATTGCTGGGACAGTAAAGTTTTCTTGAATTTCTCCTTTTCCAATACTAAGATAAAAATTGATAATTGAAGCAGAATGTGCACCAGTTGCTTTGGCAATTTCTCGAATAGTTGTTCGAGCTTGTTTTTTTAGTGCTTCATCTGTTGTAAAGACAGCCGTATATACGAGTTGATCAATAACATCTTCTCGAAGTCGAGTTTCATCTAATACCGTTCCATTGGCAAAGACTGCTGAAACATCTGTTTGAAGTTGTTGTAAAGAATCGTACATCATTGTCGTTTCTTTTGTTGCAAGCGATGTAGTGCTAGTAGATACGCGCTGTCTCGTAGCGTTACGTTATATTTCTTTTGCATAGCAAATGTTTCATTTGTTACCCGATCCATCTGTTTTTTCAATCTATCAAATACTTCAGACTTTGTCCAGCGCAATTTTTTCATATTTTGGTACCATTCAAAATATGATGTACAGACTCCGCCTGCGTTGGCTAAAATATCTGGAATAACAACGACACCTTTCTTATAAAGAATATCATCTGCTTCATCTGTTGTTGGCCCATTTGCCAGCTCAAGAATTACCTTTGCTTGAATTCTTTTTGCGTTTTCTTTTGTTATGACGTTTTCTAGTGCTGCTGGAACAAGAATATCAACAGGAAGTTCGAGAAGTTCTTCATTTGTTAATACTTTCCCCATGCCTGCAAGAGAACCAGTTTTTTCTTTATGGTCTAATACCTCTTTTGGATCAAGTCCTTTTTCATCATACACACCTTGACGAGAATCAGATACTGCAACAACTCTAAATCCTTGCTTTGCGAGATACAATGCTGCATGATATCCAACATTTCCAAATCCCTGAATGGCAACTGTTAATCCCTTTTTCGTTAAGGAAAGTTTTTTCAGTGCTTCTTCAAGAACATATCCTCCACCAAATCCTGTTGCTTCTGTTCGGCCGAGAGATCCACCTCTACTGACCGGTTTGCCGGTAATTACTGCCGGGGTTATTTTCCCAACAATTTTACTATACTCCTCAACAATCCAGCTCATGATCTGCGGATTTGTATTTACATCTGGAGCGGGAACATCAGTTATAGGTCCAATAATGGGAGCAAGTCTTTGGGCAAATACTTTTGTTAAGTTTTTTAATTCTTTTTCTGAAAGCTCGCGTGGATTGACAGTAATTCCGCCTTTTCCGCCACCAAAAGGAATATCAACAACTGCGCATTTCATTGTCATCCAAAATGCTAAGGCACGTACTTCGTCCATAGAAACATTTGGATGATAGCGAAGACCACCTTTATATGGACCCAAAATATTATTGTGTTGGACTCTATATCCAGAGAAAGTTTTTACCTCGCCGTTGTCCATTTGCACAGGAAGTGAAACAGTCACAATACGATCTGGGTTCATAAGGCGTGCAAGAAGAAAAGGAGACAATTTAGCAATCTTTGCAACTTTAGTAAGTTGCGCCTGGGATCTTTCCCAAGGATTGTTAATCATAAACGAAAAAAGTATACACATTCACATGCGTTATTGCAAGTAACTTTTTCACAGACCTAGCCATTTGAAGCTAACTTTTATTCATGTTACAATATATGGGTTGTCCCACAAACCTTGCTGTTCGGTTTTATCACACTCGACTGTGGGTAATTACATTTTATGCTAGAAAAAGTTTACGATCATAAGAAAAACGAACAATCTCTTTACACAATGTGGGAAGAAGGGAAGTACTTCCAACCAGAAATCAATCCTGAAGGGAAACCATATTCAATTATTCTACCTCCACCAAATGCAAATGGTGATTTACATTTTGGTCATGCAATGTTTGTTGTAGAGGACATTCTTATTCGCTATCACAGAATGAAAGGATTTGCGACGCTTTGGCTTCCTGGGACAGACCATGCAGGTACCGAAACACAATTTGTATTTGAGAAAAAACTTCAGGAATCCGGAAGGTCTCGTTTTGATTTTAACCGAACAGATCTCTACAACATGATTTGGGACTATGTTAAGAAGAATAGGGGAGGAATAGAAACACAACTGAGACGTCTTGGTTTTTCTCTTGATTGGTCGCGAGAAAAATTTACCTTAGATCCAGATATTGTCAAAATTGTTATAGAAACATTTCGGAAGATGTATGAAGACGGACTCGTGTATCGGGATTATCGACTGGTTAATTATTGCACAAAAGACGGAACATCTTTTTCAGATCTAGAAACAATTAGTGAAGAAAGAGAGGGAGTACTTTATTTCATCAAATTTCCGATTAAAGGAGGAGGATTTATTACTGTTGCCACAACGCGACCTGAAACTATTCTTGGTGACGTTGCAGTAATGGTCAATCCAAAGGATAAGAGATATGAAAATTTTGTTGGGAAAACTGTCATGCTCCCATTTGTAAATCGCGAAGTTCCTATTATTTCTGATGAGTATGTGAATGCTGAATTTGGAACGGGAGCGGTGAAAGTAACGCCAGCTCATGATTTTAATGATTACGAGATAGCTAAAAAACATAAGCTGTCTTACCCTCCAATTATTGGATTTGATGGCAAAATGCAAAATACAAAAGGCATATTAGACGGGTTGTATGTAAAACAAGCACGGGGAGAGATGGTGAAAAAACTAGAGGAAGCAGCACTCTTAGAAAAACAAGAACCATATAAAATCATTTTGCCTGTTTGTTACAAATGCAAAACTGTTCTGGAGCCGTTGCCGCTTGAGCAATGGTATGTGAAAGTTGGACCTCTTATTGATAATGCAATAAAAGCTGTTGATATGGGTTTTGTAAAAATTTACCCATCAAATTTTGTCCATACATTAAAGCAGTGGTACGGTGCGCTTCGGGACTGGAATATTTCTCGCCAAAATGTGTGGGGAATTCAAATTCCAGTGTGGTATGAAGTTACAGATGCATCGGTATTTACTGTTTCTTTTATTGATAAAAATAATCAGCAGCAACAAGGACAGTTACATGCTTTGCTTACGAAGGGACATACATACGAGGAAATAATAAAAGGAATACAAAAAGTTGTTGCGCCAATTACAGCTAAGGTAGTTTTTGAAGATCAAAAAGAGAAAGGGAAAGAGTATCTTCCGGAAACAGATACATTTGACACATGGTTTTCGTCAGGACAATGGCCATATGTGACCTTAAAAACAAGCAGTCCTGAGGATTTTGAGAAGTTTTATCCAACATCTGTTATGGAAACTGGCTACGATATTTTAAAAGCGTGGGTTTCTCGTATGCTCATTCTTGGGCTCTATGTTGCCAATGGAAAACATGAAACAAACCCAGAAAAAATAAAAAATACTGTTCCTTTTAGAGACGTTGTACTTCATGGACTGGTGAATGACCCGTATGGCAAGAAAATGAGTAAGTCTAAGGGGAATGTGGTGAATCCTCTGGATGTTACCGATCAATATGGCGCAGATGCGGTACGAATGGCACTTGTCTATGGAACAGGACTTGGAAATGATCAGGCAATGAGTTATGCCAAACTTGATGCAATGCGAAAGTTTACAAATAAGATATGGAATATGGCAAGATTTATTGAATTTAAAATGGATCAAGACAAAAAACTCAAACTTGTTGTAAAAGATTTTCTTGATTTTAAGGGCAAATTACATCAAAACGACATTGATATGCTTGCAAAAACACTCGCATTTGTAAAAGAAATAACTGAGTACATAGAGAAATATCAATTTAATCTTGCAGCAGAGAGGTTATATGAATTTATTTGGCATGAGTTTGCAGACAAATATATTGAGGATGTAAAAAATCGGACAAATCAGAGTTCGTTTGAAGTATTAGTATCAATGTATGTCACAGTTATAAAAATGTTACATCCTTTTATGCCTTTTGTGACAGAGGAAATATATCAAGCTCTTTTATCGCCAAAAAAACCGCTTATTATTGCGCAGTGGCCCCAATAGCGTGAAGCGTTAAGGGGAAAGTGTAAAAGTGCTTTCTTTTTGACACAGATACAATATGGAAGAAAAATTGCTAGAAACTCTTTTTGCACTGCTTGCAATTCCTGCTCCATCAGGAGAAGAAGCAGAAGTTGCTTCTTATTGCGCAAAAAGACTTAATGATCTTGGTTGCAATGTTCGTATAGATAAAAAAGGCAACGTGATTGGATTTTTGCCAGGTCAAGGAGAGCCACTTCTTCTTACTGCACACATGGACCGAGTTCCACCAAACAAATCAATTATTCCAATCAGAAATGGAGATATGCTGACAAGTGATGGAACTTCTACTCTTGGAGCAGATGATGCTGCAGGAATTGCTATTATTCTGGAGGCTGTGCATATGGTTGTGGAGAAAAAATCTTCACATGTTCCACTTGTTATCGTATTTACTGTAGGAGAAGAGATTGGTTTACAAGGTGCGCGTGCTGTAGATATCTCAGAATTTCATGTGAAACACGGGATTGGATATGATAATGCGTTTGCAGCAGGAACACTTGTTGAAAAAGGGGCAACATATGAAGGATTTGATGTAGAAATTATGGGAAAACCGACTCATCCTGCAAAAGACTTATCTCAAGCAGTGAATACTTTCACCATAGTGCGAGAAATTGATTGGATGATTGGAGAGCAAGATAAAGGGCAGACACGTATTAATGTCGGAATTGTTACCGCAGGAACAGCAAGAAATGTGGTTCCAGGAACTGCGCATGTAACAGGAGAGCTTCGTAGTTTTCTTTCCGATGTAGATGTTACAAAAAGATTGTCACAACTGCGACAAAACATTCTGGCAGTATGCAAAAAATATGGAGCTTCATATACATTTGAAACGCATAGGCATTCAACATGGTATGTCATAGACAGATCAGAAATGCTTGTTCAAAAATACACAGGAATTAGAAAGGAAAAAAATGAATCTATGGTATTTTCCTCTACATTTATTGGCAGCGATGCAAATGTTTTTCGTGCGGAAAAGGGTATGAAGGTTTTTACTCTTTCAACAGGTGTCATTGATGAACATACAGTCAAGGAGTCAGTAAGAGTATCAGATTTAGTGATGGTGGCTGAGGATTTAGTCGATCTGTTACGGGTAATATCATGAAAAAGCCAAAATATTTTAAAGGAGCGAAAAAACACAAAAAAGACCAAAAGAAGCCTGTAGTTTTGATTTCTGAAAAAAAAGACATTTTATCCAAGGCTAAATCCCCGAAGAATTCCCGATCTATTCCCGATAAGACAAAAAAAACACCCCGCATATATTCTGCAAATTCAAGAGTAGTTCTCAAATTTTTTAAAAAACATCAATTTTGGAGAGAATCGTGGAATGTTGTTGGTATTTTTCTTCTTATTATTATTGGGATAAATATGTATTATTTAATGCACGTGATTACGAAAGAAAATACTGCAAGACAGGCTACCGAGGCAAAGCTTGCGGAGTGGAGTCGTGTTGTCGCTACTCATTCTGGCTATCGTGATGCATATGTGCAAATGGCAGTTCTTGCATATACACTTGGAGATAAAAATAAAGCGTATGAATATATTTCAAAAGCAATTGCACTTGATCCAAATAATGAAACTGCGATACAACTTGAAGCGGAAATAAAGGGGAAATAGAAGATTATTCTGCAGGAGTTTTTTCTTCTGCAGCAGGGGTTGGTGCAGCTTCACCCTCTCCTGTCTCAGCTTGTGCTTCTGTTTGGGCTGCTGCTTCTTCAACTGCTTGTTCTTCGGCTTCTTGGCTTACAAGTTCGGCTATTTTTGCAATAACTTCTTCACTATTTGTTAAGATGGTAACGCCTTCGCTTGCCTTAATATCTGCAACGGTAATTTGGTCGTTAAGTGCTGCTAAATTGGTTACATCTACCTCAAATTTTTCAGGAAGTCTGTCTGGTAATGCTTCGACTTCAATCTCATTAAGAGTATGAAGAAGCATACCAACTTTTTCTCCTTCTGCTTTTGCTTCTCCAATAAGTTCGACTGGAATCATTGCCTTGACTTTTTCTTTAAGATTTACTTGGTAAAAGTCTGCATGAATTGGTTCGTGCGTAAGAAAATCATACTGAACATTTTGAATGAGCGTCGGCTTTTCTTGTCCATCAAGCTGTACGTACACAAGTCCTGTTTCTCCAACTGTTTTGAAAAGGGAAAAGAACTCTTTTACTGGAAGTTGAATTGCGGTTGACTCGACTGCTTTCCCATAAATATTTGCAGGAAGTAAGCCTTCTTTTCGAAGCTGCTTTGTTTTTTTCCCAGTTATAGTCCGTTTGGTTGCCGTAATAGTATGTTTTTCTGGCATAGGCTTTATTATACTTGAAGCTGCCTTTTATTGCAATCTCTGCTAGTATAAGGACATGCGAATTTTGGGGATAGATCCTGGTATTGGACGGACTGGATGGGGAGTTATTGAGTTTGGCAATGCAAGATTTACTGTTAAAAATTATGGATGCATTGAGACAAAACCAAATTCCGAAATACCTGGAAGATTATATGCAATTTTTGATGAAATGACCAATATTATCAATGAATATAAGCCTGAAGTGATGGCAATTGAAGAATTATTTTTTAATAAAAATGTAAAAACAGCACTGACAGTTGGACAAGCACGAGGGGTAATTATTCTGACCAGTTCGCAGCATCAAATTCCGTTGGCAATTTATACACCCCTTCAAGTAAAAATTGCGTTAACAGGATACGGAAGAGCAGAAAAACAGCAAGTTGGGAAAATGGTAAAAACGCTTTTGGGTCTTACAGAAATCCCAAAACCAGATGATACTGCAGATGCCCTTGCAATTGCGATAACGCATGCCTTCAGTATAAGAAAGCACATAAAGATGGGGATTCGATAGGGTTTTATACAAGAGCTGTTATGTTCTAGTATTTTTCTAAAAGTGCTATAATCTTTGTACCTCAATATGATAGGAAGTCTTCATGGTATTGTAGAGCTATTTGATGGACCGTATGTACTTATTAATGTGCAAGGAGTAGGGTATAGAGTTCACATACCCGAAACAGTACGAGGGAAATATCATCCTGAAGAAAAAATTTCTATTTATACCTATATGCATGTTCGGGAAGATGCCCTAGATCTTTTTGGATTTGAAGCACTTGAAGAACTAAAGTTATTTGAAGCTCTTATTGGAGTCTCGGGGATTGGTCCAAAAACAGCAATTGGTGTTTTTAGCATTGGAACAAAAACTCAGATTATTACTGCAATTCAAAAAGCGGATGTCGATTTTTTTACCCGTGTTCCACGACTTGGAAAGAAGAATGCACAAAAAATTATTATTGAGCTTAAGGGTAAAGTAGGAAGTATAGAAGAATTAGATTTGACTGGAGAAAAAACACTAATTGATGCAGATGTTTTGAAAGCACTTACGAGTTTTGGTTTTTCTCACAAGGAGGCAGAAGAAGCGATTAAGGCAGTTGGCATGCAGGCAACAGATACGTCAGGAAAATTGAAATTAGCACTAAAATATTTGGGAAAGTAGTGGTGTCATTCCGAGCGTAGTCGAGGAATCTTCCTCATCTGAGTTTGGAAAAATGTTTGTATGAAATCCTTCGACTCCACTTCGTTTCGCTCAGGATGACAAAAGAAAGCTATGACTGATCAATCAATTGTTAAATCAAGCCAATTTGAATCAAATCCAGAAGAAGAAGTGCTTCTGACAAGTCTTAGAGCTTCTTCATGGAAAGAATTTCATGGACAAGAACAGGTAAAGGAGTCAATTCAGATTGCTATTACTGCTGCCAAAAAAAGAGGAGAAGCAGTGGAGCATGTTCTTTTGTATGGTCCTCCTGGACTTGGAAAAACAACGCTTTCTCATTTGATTGCAAAAGAAATGGGAGTAAATATTCGAATAACATCTGGTCCAGCAATCGAGCGAGCAGGGGATTTGGCCTCAATTTTAACCAATTTAGAAAAGGGAGATATTTTATTTATTGATGAAATTCATAGACTCAATAAAGTAGTTGAAGAAACGCTATATCCTGCAATGGAAGATTTTGCGCTTGATATTGTTTTGGGAAAAGGTCCATCTGCACGAACTGTGCGAATTGATTTGCCGCAATTCACGCTTATTGGTGCAACAACTCGTGCAGGGAGTTTGTCTGGACCACTTAGAGACAGATTTGGTGTGGTACACAGGTTGCATTTTTATCAACCAAAAGAGCTTGAAGAAGTGATTATAGGAGCAGCAGAAAAATTAGGAGTAACCATTGATAAGGAAAGTATTAAAGAAATTGCCAAAAGAGCAAGAGGTACTCCAAGAATTGCGTTAAAACTTCTCAAAAGAGTACGAGACTATGCACTAGTGAAGGGAAATGGTACCATTACCGCTACAATAACAAGTGAATCGTTAAAAATGCTTGAAGTTGATGAAATGGGACTTGATAATGCAGATATCAGGTTTCTTAAAGCAATTATTGATATGCATGCTGGTGGACCTGTTGGACTTGAAACCATTGCATCAAGTATTGCTGAGGATGTTGGGACAATTGAAGAAGTGATTGAGCCGTATCTTTTGCAAATTGGTTTTATTCAAAAAACTCCGCGAGGAAGAATGGCAACAAGTGCAGCATACAAACACTTAAAGTATCCAGTTAAGGAAAAGCCGAACAAGAATTCTCCTCAAGAGAAATTGTTATGAAATTACCCGAGTATGTAAGACCTTATCCTTTGATTTGGAAAAAACTTCCATTTTTAAAACCCTATGCAGGAAACGCAATATACCCCTTTATTTTTCTCAGAGAAGATATTTATCAAGACTTATTAACGAATAAACCTAACCCACGCAGTGTGGCATGTCTAGAACACGAACAGTATCACAGAAAAAGAGAACAAACAATTGGATGGTTTTTATTTGGACTTCAATATCTTATCTCACCTACTTTTCGATTCACAGAAGAACTAAATGCTTATAAAGTTACCATGAAGGTTTTAAAACAAAATAAAGAGCAATTTGTTGTGGAAAGTATTGCACGATACTTATCTGGGTGGATGTATTTATGGAGTATCTCATATACGGACGCCAAAAAAATATTAGAAAAAGCTTGGAATGAAGCATAATTGTAGAAACACAGATTATATTTCCAAATGGAAAATATTCTGCAAAGTAGGGAGAGTGGAAATAAGGAACTGGAGAATAAGGGTAATAATAACGCTGATAATTAAAAATTTATTCGATGAGAGTTTGGTTTTACCCCGTACAACAAAAGAAAGCATCATATGGGAAAGAATAATTGCTGCAAGTATAATTGTTCGAGCTTTGGTAATAGAGATTCCGTGAGCGGTAAAAAGAAAAGTAAATAGTAACAAAAAGATAAACGCGAGTAAAAAGCCAGTCCCGCAAATAAATGTTAGGCGAGAAGACGAGAGAATACTTTCAGTTTGTTCTCGAGGCTTTTTGTGTAGTAAAAATCTTTCTGCAGGATCACTCGCAAGAGCAAGTGCTGGAAGACCATCCGTGACTAAATTCATCCACAAAATTTGCGTAGGAAGGAGTGGCACCGGAAGTTGCCAAAGAAGTGCGAAAATAATAAGAGCAAGTTCGGATAGATTACCTGCCAGTAAATACACAATTGCTCGTTCGATATTTTGATAAATTTTTCGTCCCTCATGAATTGCTTCTATAAGTGTCGCAAAATTATCATCTGCCAAGATAATATCTGCAGCCTCTTTCGCAACGTCAGTGCCTTTGTCTCCCATAGCAACACCTACATCTGCTCGTTTTAAGGCAAGTGCATCGTTAACTCCATCTCCTGTAACTCCAACAACAAATCCTTGTTGTTTAAGAAAATTTGTAAGCCTGAGTTTGTCTTCTGGGCTTGTTCGAGCAAATATTTGCGTTGTTTGTAGTGCATGTAGCAGCGCTTCGTCTGAAAGATTTTTCAACTGCTCACCTGTTATGATAGGTTCATCATCTATAGTAAGCCCAACTTCTCTGGCAATAGCGCGCGCGGTAAGGGGATTGTCACCTGTTACCATAATGACGTTAATCCCTGCAGCACGTGCTTGCTGAATCGCTTTCTTTGCCTGCGGTCGAGCGGGGTCTTCCATAGCAATCAGGCCTAAAAATTTAAGATTTTTCTCTATATGCTCACGATTTTTATAATCCGAATGCTTCTCGTGTTTGTGAGCAATTGCAATTACCCGCAGACCCTGGGAAGCCATAGTCTCAAATTCATGGATAATTTCTTCATGTTCTTTTGTAGAAAAAATGCATTTTTTAAGAACCTCTTCTGGTGCACCGCGAACAAATGCAAACATGTTTCCGTCCTTTTCTGCAACAACAGTAATGGTTTTTGTTAGTGGATCAAAGGTGTATTCATCTCGAATGATATTAGTTTGGCGTATTTCAGAAATATTGGTATGTTTATGTACCCAGAGAAGTAGTGCACCATCTGTTTTATCTCCAACAATTTCTTCTTTGGTATGTAGAGAAGATATTACTGCATTATTTCCCAAAACGCAGGCTGTGTACAAATGAGATACAAGGTTGTGATCTTTTATAAAAATTTTTTTTACTTGCAAATTGTTTTGGGTGAGTGTGCCTGTTTTGTCGGTTAAAATAACCTGAACACTGCCAAGAGTTTCTATTGCAGCCATTTTTCTAACAATTGCCTTTTTCTTTGCCATTCGATTTGTTCCAAGTGCTAGCGCAATGGTAATCACGGCAGGAAGGCTTTCTGGAATGGCAGCAACACCAATACTAATAGCAACAAGAAGGAGTGGGAAAAATTCCCGATGCTCTGCTGCTCCAATTGGGAGAATAAGAAGAGAAATGCCAATTGCAAGAAAAGATAATAGTTTGCTGAGTTTGTTGGTTTGTTTTTGAAGAGGCGTTTCATCAGCCGACAGTGAAGATAGTTGTTTGGCAATTTGTCCAAAACGCGTTTGCATGCCGATTTTTTCAACAAGCAGACGTCCTTTTCCTCTAGAAACAAAGGTCCCGCCAAATCCATCATCCTTTGCTTGTTTGATAACAGGAAGTGATTCGCCTGTCAAAATAGATTCATCAAGTTCTAAATGGACATTATGAATAATTTTCCCATCTGCAGGTAATCTGTCTCCTTCTTCAAGTACAACAACATCTCCTGGAACAACATCTGCTGTATTAATAGGTATTTCTTTCCCATCTCGAATAACTTTGCACGTGGGCTTGATAAACTGTTCGAGTTTTCTTATTGCTTGTTCTGCTTGATATTCTTGAACGAAGCCAAAAATAGCATCCAAAAGAAGAATTGTAACAATAAAAAGCGCATCAATTGTATTGTGGAGAAGCAGCGAAATAATTCCAGCTCCAGCAAGAACAGCATTAATAATTGAAATAAATTGAGAAAAAAATAATCGTACTGCCGAAAACGTTTCATCTGTTGTAATGATATTTTTCCCATACAATGTAGTTTGTTTTTCTACTTGTTCTATCGTCAGTCCTTGGTCCATAAATTTATAGTAACAGAAGGAGGAGTTGAGTCAAAAGAGCCAAAGGGAATCAGTCAAGACCACTTATTAGGTGATGAAGTAAAAAAGTGACTTCTTTAGATTTTAATTCGAGTTCTTCGCAATATGGTAACGGAATACATTCTAGTGCAACAAGTAATTCTGTAGAAGCTTCGACTTCAGCTAACGATACTTCTGCGTTATAAAGAAAATGCAAATACTCTTTTCTTGTATGCATTCTATAGCCTTGAACGATATTTACAACAACAGAAACAGCGGCTTTTCGTAATTGACTTTCCAAACAAAACTCTTCTGAAGCAGGGAGTATTTTTGTATATTGATAAATTAACAAGACGAGTTCTTTTGCCTTTTGCCAAACAACAAGCTTATGATATCCTTTTAAAGTTAACTCACTTGGTTCTTCGGATTTCTTTGATTCTATATTTTTCATATGTATCTTTAAAATGTTCCTTGTTTTGGTCGGTATTGAAGTGCTTCGGCAATATGTGTTGTGGTAATATTTTCTGACACATCAAGGTCTGCAATAGAGCGTGCTAGCTTGATAATCCGATGATAACTTCGTGCAGATAATCGCATTTTATCCACAGCTGTTCGCAAGAGAGTAAGACATGACTCGTCAAGTGTACAAAAGAGCTTGATATCACGGCTTGTCATATCTGCATTTGTTTGTAAATTTGTTCCGACAAAACGTTTGTGCTGCATGTCTCGTGCATTTTGCACACGTGTTCTAATTGAGGCTGAATTTTCTGCTGTTTGGGTTGTCTTTGTAAGCTTTTCCACCTTTACCGCAGGAACATCCAAATGGATATCTATTCTATCAAGAAGTGGTCCGGAAATTCGTTTTTGATAGCGATTAATATTGGTTGGCGAACACACGCAGTGATGAGAGTTATCCCCAAAATATCCACATGGGCAAGGGTTTTGTGCTGCAACAACCAAAGCGTTTGCCGGAAATGTAACTCGTCCTTGCGCCCGTGCGATACTTACCATCCCATCTTCAAGAGGTTGACGAAGCGACTCAAGGACTGGACGAGGAAATTCTGGAAGTTCGTCCAGAAAGAGAACCCCCCGATGCGCAAGAGAAATTTCTCCTGGTTTTGGGACGCTGCCACCACCGATAAGCCCTGCGTGAGAAGTTGTGTGGTGAGGGGCACGAAATGGCCGTATTGTTTTAATGCTTTCTTCATGGAGCATTCCTGCAATGGAATAAATTTTTGTTACTTCAAGAATTTCAGAAAACGTCATAGCAGGTAAAATTGATGCAAATGTTCGAGCAAGAAGTGTTTTTCCAGCACCAGGTGGCCCTTTTAAAAGAATATTATGCGCTCCTGCTGCAGCAATTTCGAGCGCTCGCTTTGCTTGTTCTTGTCCCACCACATCTTTCATGTCGTACTCTGTAGAAAAAGCAGAATTAGATGAGATTTCGCTTATAGGTTGTGGACTAATTAATTTTTGGCTGGAAAGATGGAAAAAAAGTTGTTCAAGGCTTTCAACTGGAAAAACATCGACTCCTGCAATAAATGCTGCCTCTTTAGCATTACCCATTGGAACAAAAAAGGAGGCAATATGTTTTTCCCTTGCGAGTAGTGCTTGTGAAAGCATGCCAATAACAGGTCTGAGTTTGCCATCAAGGGATAACTCGCCACTAAAAAGTGCATTTGGGAAGACTTGAGGAAGTTGTCCTGATGCAAAAAGTATTCCAACAGCAATTGGTAAATCGTAATGAGGACCTTCTTTTGGCAAATCTGCAGGTGCTAAATTTACTGTGATGCGTTTTGCAGGAAATTCTGCTCCTGAATTTTTTAACGCTGCCCGGACTCGCTCGCGAGATTCCTCGACAGCTTTGTCGGGGAGTCCAACAATTGTAAAAGAGGGAAGTCCTTGAGAAGCAATATCTACTTCAACTTCTATAGGAACAGCATCAAGACCAACAATTGCTGCTGATGTTATTTTTGCAAGCATACAGGGATAGCTCCAATATCTCTACTATTCCATAGAATCAAAAAAATTTCAAGATAACACATATACTTGTTTTTAGGATAGAATACATCCTATGAATATTGTAATTATCAGTTATATTGCTGCATTTTGTTCGATGGTGTCTTTTATTCCACAAGTATTACACACACTTAAAACTCGCCAAACAAAAGGGATTTCTTTACACATGTACATTATTTTAGGAACAGGAGCATTGTTGTGGACAATATATGGAATATTTTTAAAAGATGGTGCGATTATTTTGACAAATTCCGTAATTTTTCTTTTTGCGTTGCAGATTATTTTTTTGAAGCTAAAACATGGATAAATATTAAGAATTAGCAAATCGAATTCTGAATGCTCCTAGTAAATTTCCCAAAAGATCTGTTACTTTGACACTTGATTTGCCGTATTTTCTGTCAGTAAAAGTAATTGGAATTTCGGCAAAAGTAAATCCGGCTTTTTTTAATTTATACGCACTTTCTGATAATAAGAGAAATCCTGATTCACGAAGTGGTGTCTGAAGTAAATACTCAGCAGCTTTGCGAGTGTACATCCGAAATCCATTGGTATAATCATGAATACCAAGGCGAAAAAGACTATTAAGTAAGATACTATTAATAATTGTACTTAAGACTAATCGTTTTTTTGGCCAATTAATAATCTTGCTTCCATGAATATACCGAGATCCAACAATCACATCGGCATCTGATTTATGCTCTATAAATGTACCTAAATCTTTTGGATCGTGGGAAGTATCAGCATCCATTTCAATGACATAGTTGATGTTTTTATCTTTTAGAGATTCGCGAAACCCTTCCAAAACAGCACTCCCTCTTCCTGATTTCTTACTACGTGTAATAATACCAACATGAGGATAGTTTTTGTGGATTATAGAAAGCTTCTTTTTTTCAACATTTGTTGAATCATCTACAATAATAATACGTGCTTGTGGGAGGATATTGGCAATCCCGTCTAAAACAAGGGGAATATTATCCAAATCATTATACGAAGGAATAACAATAGCAACAGAAGGTTTCATGGCTGTCTTATTATACAAAAATGCTTAGTGAAGCGTAAGGATATAAAATTTGTTGACAGGATATAAAGAGGAGAACTTTTTATGTAAATAATACGAATTCTTCACGTTTGGTTCCTGTCCCAATGCCAATAATTTTTGTTTTTGTTTGCTTTTCTATTTTTCTCAGTAGATTTTTTAGTGCTTCAGGTAATGCTTGAGGCGTTTTTACACCACTAATATTTTCAGTAAATGCTGGGAAATATTCAATAACGGGTTTTACTTGACGATATGCGCTACTTGATCCTGGAATGTAATCGATTGATGTTTCATGTAATGTATATCCAGTAACAACAGGAATTTTTTTCTCCTGTGTTTTTGCAAAGTCAGTCAGCAAATCACATTTTGTAAGAAACAACTCGTCTACACCGTTCATATTTGCAGTGTAAGCAATTTGTACCAAATCAAGCATACCGATTCTTCGAGGTCTTTTGGTTGTTGATCCATATTCATTTCCAATCATTCGAAGTGCAATCCCAACTTCAAAAGAGTCTGAAGCGGCAAGAAGTTTGTCAACGTTGTATGTTTTATCTTCAAACTCTTTGTTATGCTCAAGTCCTTTTGCACAGTATTCTTCTGATTTGTCTCCACCAAATTCAGACACAAATGGTCCATTGCCAACACGACTCATAATTGCTTTAGCAACGCCGATGGTTTTTCTATGATATTTTACTGGAATATCTCCGCCAACGTAAGCCGCCCCAGCAACAGTATTACTTGAGGTTACAAATGGAACAAGCCCTTTGGTAATATCCAGCATAATTGCATTTGCTCCTTCAAATAATATACGTTTTCCTCCTTCAACAAGTTTTTGTAAAAAAAGCGTGTCGCGGGTAATAAATGGAGTGAGTTCTTCGAGAGCTTTTTGTGAGTCTTCAAGTGCTCTTTTTATATCGTAATCTTTTTCGTTATACCTTTTTATCGCTGTTTTAAGATTTTCTTCAACTGCATCAAAAAGAGAAGGGTCATCAAGCAAGTCTCCAATTTTAATATTGAGAAGCCTATTATCATCCATTCGAAGTGCTTTGTCG
>PPGL01000066.1 GCA_003173915.1 Candidatus Levyibacteriota bacterium
TGGGACGGTTCGGATGAGAGTTTATACAGTAGAGAAGGAGTGCCACCTTTTACACTACCAGAACTTCTTCGTGGAAAAAATTGGGAAAGATATTTTCATATAAAAATAGATGATGAGTCTGTTGGAAGAACAGCACAGGCTGGTTTTACTGGTGCATATGATTACTTAGCTGAAAATGTAGAAAAGTTACAAGAACTAGTTGCAAGAGAGTTAGCAGAGCAATCTGTACAACCTGTAGCTGTAAATTCCCCTACTCCAGCAATCGTAACAAAATCTCGATTTTTATTCCAAGAGCCTGAAGTTACCGTTGACTCAGATCATCCTATTATGCAAATGAGGCGAACCTCCGCTATGTTTGCAAAAGTTGTTGCAGAAGTTGCTCCAGCTGAAGGACCTTTGGCAGAAAGTGAGCAATTGTCCCGAGAATGGGCTGCATTGAGAGACGAGTCTGACGGGTATGATAGAGATGGACATACACCACCTACAAGAGGTAGAGATCTTTCCTGGTTGCCAGGTTCCCTCAGTTTTCATGAAAGACAACAGCCTGGATTAACACTTGATGAAGTTACTTCATTAGCACATAAAATAGGAGGGTATGTTGTCCCGTTGCAAGATGGTAGGTATGGTCTTTTCCAAGGAGACCAAGCTGCAATGGAAAGATTTGAAGCAGAGCGAAAGCATTTGGGTGGTAGATTACCTACTACATTCAATTTAATAACTTCATTATAAGTTAAACAATAATTAGAAACTAATTTCTTCTCTCTCAAATTTTAAATTCAGCCCAAGCAAGCATTTTATACAGGATAAAGGATTAATTTTAATTTCTTGTTATAGATCATGAAATCTGATAGAATTGAATATTATGAGCCGAGAAAGAGCATTAGTAGCACCTGTGCAGTTAGTACACCTAGAAGCAGCAGGTCAAGCAGTAATGGGGTCATTACAAGTTGGTAGAGGTCCCAGTTCTATTAAGCCGTTGGTTGAAATCTCTCAATATTACATTGGTGTAAGATCAGATAAAGAAAAAGAATATGTTGTGTCAGACGAGGAAGCAAGCGCTCTAAATGGAGTTTTGGATATTGTGCTTCGAGTTGGTGCTGTTTATCACAATAAACCTATTCCAAGTGATATAGAAACTCTTTCTTTTGCTGAAAAGCAGACACGAGTAGCAGAAATATTTCAGCATGAATGGACAAGAAATAAAGGATTATCTGCTAAAGATAACCCTTCACGATTATTAAAAGATACACATGCTTTTCTCCTATGGGAGCAAGAACAAATTAATCAGAGCAAAAGATCTTTGTATCCTAGAGATATTCTTGATCAAGATATTCAAACCATACAATCTATTATGGCAGATGAATCTTTGTCTGATGTAGTAAGTGATTTTGTTGCTGATGCATATAATTCATTTGTTGATAGAGGTAAGCCAGGGAGCGAAATTATTCGGTTTGTTTCAGCGTCTAATAGTGGTTTGGATCCTAAGGATGCAGAAGAAGATGCCAGATTCGGAGCATTATCTAATTCGAGAGTTGATGAGCAAGGAGAACATAAACGAGTGGTTTTAGCTCCTACAATTGGTGTTGCCTCTGGTCGTATAGGGCCGGCAATTATGTTTGGGCAAAGAAGAACTTCTGATTCCTCTGGATCTGTTGCAGGTGTATCACTAGCCCCCGATGGGAGAGGAAAATTAGATGATCAACACTTTTTGCAAATGGTGGGTAAAGTAGCGCCCTTGCTCGAAGTTACTGGAGGAATTGATGTTAGAGAATCAGTAGCGTCTCCGGTCAAAGCATCTTCAGGAGTTGTGACTGCTCCTCCAACAATTGAATCAAGAACTGTATCTCCAGGAGAAGCAGATGTCAACTTGGTGAATGAGGCACATGATTCAGTGAAAGCCCCAACCCTTACTATGACACAAATTAGAGAGCTATATCGTCCTTCCTGGTTCGATGGGCCAAAACATCTTTTCACGAAGTTGAGGAAGTGGACTTCTCCAGATTTTTGGTTGGACTACCTGGCAGTAACATTTGGCAACGCAGAGGAACCAAAAAAAGATAACACAGAGAGTTTTCTTGCACGTCTAAATATTAAATACTAATACGTTTCGTAGGAAAGGGTAACGGTTACAGACACACTATTTTCTCCAGGAGTTACATTGCTTGGTTGTCCCCCACCTAGTCCTGCGGATTTTGCATCAAGTGCCATAACGGGCATTGGCTGAATTATTCCACCAAAGTTTTCTTGCACATCTTCAATTTTTCCCAAATGAAATCCTGCAATTTGGGCAAGGCTTTCTGCTTTTGCTTTTGCTTCATTTACCGCGTCCTGACGGGCAGAATTCTCTAATTTTTTCTGTGTTGCATCATCAAATCCAAAGGAAACTTGATTGACAATAATTGCTCCACTTGCAGTAATGGTGTCAAGAAGCGAATTTACTTTGTCCAGTTGGGTTACTTTAAGCTGTACAGTTTGGGAGACTTCGTATCCTGTTATCGTTTGAGATAGTGCTTGAGGGTTGAGTTGTGGATTGACACTATAATCGGTTGTTTTGATATCTTTTGTATCTATTTCCTGCTTTTGTAGTGCACTTATAACTCCAGCAATTGCAGTATTTGTTTGGTTTTGTGCATCTGCGACTGTTGGAGCTTGTTTGGTTACTCCAAATGTAATGGTTGCTTGGTTTGGTACAGCTGTTGCCTTACCTTCCCCACTCACCTGAAATGAGGCTTGTTTGGTGGTTTGGGTACTATTTATATATAAGGGGAAAGGGCCTGCGAGTTTGGTGAAGGCAAAAAGGAGGATAAAGGCAAAAAGCAGAATAGCAAAAGGATTGTATGCGTCTTTGGAGAACATATAGTTAGCATAATAGGTTTTAAAACAAGAAGCAAGATATATTTTGTCATCCTGGCTTGTCCAGGATCCTTCAACGATTCTGGATGCGCTCATTCTTCGCTTACCAGAATGACGATTATCACAGTGTCTGTTCAAGTAACAAAATTGTTTTAGGAGTTATGATTTGGAAGTTCTTGGTTTTCAATCCAAATATATGTATCTTTAAACTTCATGACTCTTTCTCCATTTTTGTCTGTAATACTGGTGAGTAATTTTCCTACTTCTTTTTGCTCTCTCGGGGTAAGACTATTCCAATCTTTTCGCAATATGAAGCTTAGAAGTAATTTCCCTTCATCACTTGGCTCAAAGGTTCCATTTTTTCCCTGGAAACAAGAAGATACGTCTGTTCTTGCTTCAATAACTTCTTTCGTGTAAGCAACTCCTAATGTTTCTAAGGTTGTTGCGATTTGTTCGCCTGTTCGCTCTTTTGTTCTATGAAGACGTGGAGACCATTTACTTCTTATGGTAAAGTTGTCACTTTGCTCTGATTGTAGTGCAATCAGTCCAAGGCCACCTTCCTTGATAGCGTCAACAAATTTTAATAATGAATTATTATCTCTATTTGCTTTCTTCCCATCTGCCCAGTCAGGGATGTAATATCCTACATGTGATGCAATAATCAAATCAGAAGGAGGTGGAGTATATTCTGTACTCTGAAATGGGAGTTGGGAGTAGTTATTTCGATAAAAAGGGATACCATTTTTTTGTGCACTCGCAAGAAATTCTCTTCTAAGTTGTGCAGACGGATCTTCACAGGTAATAGTAATGTTTGCGCCCCGAAGCGCTTTCAGTTCTTGGGTAAGAGGTATTTCTAGGCCTCCATTACCTGCTCCGACGTAGGTAGCAGTAAAGTGGTACAAGCTATCTTGTAAGTGTCTTCGTAATGTTTCGTGATTGTTAATGCCATCGAGAACTGCTTGTAGGGTTACTGGTTTTTGATTTGTGTGGCGTAGAAATGCTCCAAACCATTCGTTGTGAGATGTAAATGTGGCTTGTTGCTCATGTCTTCTTTGTCGTCGTAACGATGCACCTCCTCGGAGAAAGTCTCCAATAATAGTTTCTTTTCCTACGAAGTTTCCTTCCTTTTTGTTTCCAATCCATCGAATATAAGGTCGGCTTGTACCTTCGGGTGCTTTTGACATAGGCTATTTATAGCATATGTTTGTTTGGATATCAATATTATAAGATGTTAATCGCCTACACTTGCTTTTTAATTATGAAATTTTCATACTCAGTATATGAAGACAAAAAAATCGTCTGTAGAAGAAGCATTGTTTAGAGCAACTGGAGCATGGGTGGCAACAGTGCTTAGTTATACACTTTTTAACTATGCTATTGTTTTAGCAAGTGGAACACTCACAGCAAGCGCAGTGATGAATTTTATTGGAGGACTACTTCGTCTTCCTGAGCTTATCCGAAATCACAGCTATTCAAAACAAACAATTCTCATTGGTGTTTTGGGTGGGATTTGTTTGCTCCTTATTGCTGCTCCATTATGGCTTGCTTATCAAATTTCAGGTGGATCAGGAATTATTCTTACTATTGTGTATGATTCAATGTTGGTTTCTGTTTGTCTTATTGGTCCATTTGTGGGACTTATTCCAAAGCCGGATAGAAAAGGCATGTTCATTATTTTTTGTATTGCTTGCTTGGCTGCTTTTCGTGTACTGTATCACCACAGTGAAATTCACTGGACAAATTGGCTTGTTTTATTCGTTTTTCTTATCACAGTTGGATATATGGGTTTTAATATGGCAGTGAAGAAATCAAAACAGTCTGTTGTTGCACAAATCGTAATGAATTGGATTGGCGCACTTTTACTATTGCTTTTTTCTCTTGGTTTGTGGTCGAGCACGAAGCTTTTGGGAGTAAAGTGTTCGGTTTCATGCAATATATGGGAATTTAGCCCAGCAACAAATATTGCAATCTTATTAGGTGGTGTTGCAATTTATTGTATTGTGCGGTTTTTGGCTATGCTCTACGTACAACTGAATATGCAAAAAGTTTCAGGTATTCGTTTTAATTTAAGTGGCTTTACCATGCCGCTTGTCTATGAGGGTTTAGTTGTTTTTGGAGCAATAACACTTTCATATGTACTACACAAAAATATTTCACTTGTTGATATTATTATTAGTGTTTTTATGCTCCTGTTGGTAATTGAAGACATGAAACATCATGTTGTAAAGCACAAGATATAAAAGAAGGATTATTAATTATTTTTGAGCAGCCTTTTTTGCTTCGAGATATTTTTTCCCATGTCCTACATTAACATTTACTGGTTTTCCTTCTTTACACATTGGGCATTCTGATTCGTCCCATGCTTCTGCTTTGAGTATTGCGAGACTATCAAATGGGACTCCCATCATGTCTGAATTTACTTGTTCTGGGTTTCTATTCACCATTACGGAAACTCCAACAACGTTTCCTCCTGCACTTTTTACTGTATTTACTACTTTCAGTACCGAACCTCCTGTTGTGGTCAGATCTTCAATAACCAACACATTTTTCCCAGCAACTAACTTATCATATCCTCTGGTAAATATTTGGTTTTTTTCTGCGTCCTTTTCTGTATATACTCCTAATATTTCTTTGCCTGTTAGCTTGGATAAATGATATGCAGTCCAGGTTTCAAGAACTATTCCTCCAAGCGATGGGGCTGCAACAACATCAATTGCTAGATTTTTATGCGTTTGCGCAAATAACTCGCCGATACGTGATGTTTCCATAGTGTGTGGGTAAACTGCATCTTTATTAATGTATACCTTTCCGTGTTTGCCAGATGTGTAGACAAAATGATCGTCTGTAATAACTGCGCCAACTTTTCGGAGAATATCGAGGACTTCGTTATTGATTTGGTCGTTCATTTGTATGAATTATTACAGTAAATGATTTGTTTGTCAACTGATTTTTCTAAGTGTGTAAACACGTCTTCTGGTGTTTGAGCAAAAAATATTAGATCATTTAACGATTTAGTAAGAAAGCCTTCCTTCTCCATTTTCTCAAGTTGTATTTTTAGTCCTTCATAAAAATTATCAGTATTTAGGACAACAATTGGCTTGGTATGCATTCCATGCTTTTTTAGCTCTAGCATTTCTGTTACCTCGTCAAGTGTTCCAATGCCTCCAACCAAAACAACAATTGCGTCACTTCTTTCAAGCATTGTTGCTTTTCTTTCTCCAAGCGTTTTGGCAATAATCATTTCATCTGCATCTTTTCGCGCGTCTTGTTTGAGATGTTCGATAGAAACACCAATCAATTTGCCACCATTTTCTTGGACTTCTGAGGCAATAATTTTCATAAGACCTTTATCCGAGCCTCCCCAGACTAAATGATATCCTTTTTCTGCAAGAAGACGAGCTAAAGTTTGGGCTGGTTTGGTATATTTTTCTTCGAGCTGATTTGCAGAACAAAAAACAGCGATGTATTTCATACCCTGTATGTATTGATGGTATCTCGAAGTGTTTGGGTTTCCTCGCGGGCTTTTTCTGCAAAATCTACTCCACTACTTGCAAAAATAATACCCCTTGAAGAATTAATAATCATTCCTCTTTTCTTGCTATTTATGCCTGCTTTCACGGTTTTTTCTACATCTCCACCTTGTGTGCCAATTCCAGGAACCAAAAATGTCATCTCTCCGGTGATTTCTCGTACTTCGCGCAATTCGTCAGGATATGTTGCTCCCATAACAAGCATACAATTGCCATTTGTGTTCCATTCTGCAGAGACTTTTCTTGCAAGGATTCTATATATTGGTTCGCCATTGACTTGGAGGTCTTGAATTTCTTCTGCACCGGGGTTTGATGTACGACATAAAATTATGCATCCTTTATCTTCGAGTTGTAAAAATGGTGCAATTGCTCCACCGCCTAAATATGGTTGGAGTGTTACTGCATCTGCATTAAGGTACTCAAATACAAATTTCGCATAGGCAATGTTTGTATTACCTATATCTGCTCGCTTTGCATCAAGAATTGTTGTTATTTCTGGGTACGTTTGGTTAATATAATCAAATGTCATTTTCAGCTCGAGAATTCCTTTTTCTCCCATTGCTTCGTAAAATGCAGAATTTGGCTTATATGCACAGACTAAATCATGTGTTGCATCAATGATTGCTTTATTGAATTCAAATTGAGGGTGTGCTGCATTCTTGAATTGTTCGGGAAGTTTGGAAAGTTCGGAGTCCAGTCCGACACAGACAAGAGAGTTATTTTTTATAATGATTGCATCAAGCTTTTGAGAGAAGTTCATCACCTATACTATAGCAAGGTTTTTCCTCTTTGTCACCCTGAATTTGCCCGCCTGCCGGCAGGACAGGTTCCAGGATCTTCTTATTTTCTTTCTTCTTTTCAAAAAGAAGCAAAATTTCTGCCTGTGCTTGTTCGTACATTCGTTCTTCACTTCGCTACCGTGGAATTTTACCCCTTCCGCAATCCCTTCGGGCTGCGGAATTCCCCTGGGGCGCTTGTTCATCTCTCATGAACTCACAAAGCAACGGTAGCATACTACTGTTGTTGCACTACGGAAGAATTGATTTTTCTCAATATTATTGTAACAGGAGTTCTTGTAGATGTTTGACAGTTGGAACATGGTGGGTTGCTTTTGCTTGTTGGAGTTCTTCTTCTGATCCATACCCAAACCCAACAGCAATAGAATTAATTCCTGCATCGTGTGCTGCAAATACATCATCTTCTCTATCCCCTACCATAACAAAATGTTCTTTAGACACAGTTGGATGGAGTTCCAGGACTTGCTTGATAAGATCTACTTTTTTGTTTATTTTCCCTTCCAAATCAGGAGCATATATTCCTGAAAAATAGGTACTCATGTCAAAATGCTCTAAAATTGGGAGAGTATATTTTGCTGGTTTCATGGTGACGACATAGAGAGTTTTATCTAGTTTTTTGAGTTCTTCTAGTAAGTCTTTTATTCCTTCGTATGCAAGATATTCATAAATGCCAAAGTCACCAAGATACTCACGGTAATAGGCAATTGCCTCCCATGCTTTTTCCTCTGAAACGTTGTAATATTTTTGCAGCGAAAGTTGAAGTGGTGGGCCAAATAATCGTTCAATCTTTTTGTCGTCAGGTTCTTCTAGTCCTATTTTTTCAAAAGCATATCGAATGGATTTTGTCATGCCGATTTTCGGATCAAACAAAGTTCCATCAAGGTCAAAAAGGATGTAGGTGTAGTTCATTGAGGTTGTTCGAGCTTGGTAATTCTTTTTTCATGATTTTCTGTAAGTTCTTTAAGACCTCGTATGTCGTATTTATTAAAGTCAGTATCTTCTTTCAGTTGTTCGTTTTCTGCTGTGATTGCATCCATTTTTGTAAGAATTTGGTCTCTATACTTTTGTGCGTTTTCGTCTATTCTCCGTTCCAGCTTTTCCAGTTCAAACGCTAATTCAGCTTTAGTAACAAAATTTTTCAGTTCGTCTTTAACAATCTTTCTTGTTTCACTAGCTACAATCTTTCTTGTTTCACTAGCTACAATCTTTCTTGTTTCATCAGCTACTATCTTTCTTGTTTCATCAGCTACTATCTTTCTTGTTTCTTTTTCTACAATCTTTTGAGTTTCCTCTCCAATGATTTTTCTTAAGACGTCTTCTGAGGTTGAAATTGTTGCTATTTTATTTTGTTTCATGAACTTCAGTGTAGGATATTAGTTAGGATGTGTCAATGGTATTTTGGGTAAGATTCTAACAAGGTATGCGGGATTTTTATTGTCCTGAGAAGATTAAATATACACCGCTGAGTGCAAGGATAATGCCAAGAACAAGATTCCATGTAAGCTTATCTTTAAATAGTATCACTCCCAAAATAGCAACAAGTAAGACTCCTCCAACGCGAATAACAGGGATAACTGTGGAAACATTGCCAAACGTAAGTGCTTTAAAAGTAAGTGTAGTAAAGATTGAAAT
>PPGL01000071.1 GCA_003173915.1 Candidatus Levyibacteriota bacterium
AAAGGAATCCGTTCGAAGGTAAACAATGCAATTATTCGAAGTGTTTTTTTCCTCCTTCTCACGAAAGTTATTTTTGCGTTTGCAGTAGAGGGGACGTATGACAAAGTGGTATATGGACATATTCAGTATGAAGGATTGTTAATTAACATTATTGCCCCGCCACTCCTGATGGTGATTGTAAGTCTTTTTATTCGTACTCCAGGAGTAGACAATTCAAAGAGAATTCTTTCCAAGATTATGATGGTGCTTCACGAGCCAGAGCCTCGTTTGTCACCCGTACTTACTATGTATATTAATCCTAAGAAAACACGATCTGTCCTGACGACAATATTTGCACTTTTGTGGCTTGCATTTTTTGTCTTAAGTTTTGGCCTGATGGCATGGGTTTTGACAAAACTTCATATGAATATTGTGAGTCAGGCTGTATTTATGTTTTTTATTGCAGTTGTTTCTTTCTTGTCTTGGCGTATCAATCTTACAGCAAACGCGTATACTGTTGATAAAGGACAAGGGCTTTTAACGCCATTTATTGATATTTTATTCCTGCCGGTTATTAAAGTTGGTATGCGTCTGACAGAAGGAGTTTCTCAAATTAATATTTTTATCTTTATTTTTGATTTTATTATCGAAGCCCCATTTAAAGTTATTTTTAACTTCTTTGAGCAACTTTTCGCCTATCTCCATGCAAAAAGGGAAGATATAGAGTAGATCTGTGGATCTCTTTCAAGAAGCTTTCTTAAAAGAAACTACTTGCAAAACTCCCATTAGTAGTGGTATGGTAATAAAAGATATGGCAGATGTAGTGTTTACAGACAGTAATTTTCAAAAAGAAGTGCTTGGCGAGAAAGGTATGCCAGTGCTCGTTGATTTCTGGGCACCGTGGTGTGGCCCATGTAGAATTGTTGGACCAATTGTTGATGAAATTGCAAAAGAGTACGCAGGAAAAGTTAAGGTAGGGAAGATGAATGTCGATGAAAATCCAGATGTTTCCGGAACATTTGGCATTATGAGTATTCCAACATTATTGGTATTTAAGGATGGTCAACCAGTTAAAACACTTATTGGCGCACAGCCAAAAGAAGTCCTCAAAAAGGCAGTAGACGAGAGCCTCTCCTAAATAATTCAATAAACGAATAATAGAATACTTAGCTAATGTTAAAAGATAGAAAGAGATAAAATTCTCTCTTGCAAAAGCCTGCTTGTCTGGGTTAGTATAATGAGACTGTTGTCACTCTGAGGCTTTGCTGAAGAATCTTCTTGACTCGTCATTCTGGTTTCTCCAGAATCTTAGGAAGATCCTTCACGTTGTTCAGGATGACAGAAAGATTAATATGGAAACTATGTACGATGTGATTATTGTTGGTTCTGGGCCGTCTGGACTTACTGCTGCTATCTATGCCACTCGGGCAGATTTAAAAACCCTTGTTATTGCAGGGCTTAAGTGGGGTGGACAACTACAACTCACAACAGAGGTAGAAAATTTTCCAGGGTTTCCTGAAGGAGTCCAAGGGCCAGAGCTTATGATGAAAATGCGCGATCAGGCAAAAAAATTTGGCACAGAATTTGTTGATGTCAATATGGATCCGCAGGATTTTACCAAAATGAGTGGAGGACCGTTCACTGTTACAGCTGATGGCAAAACTTTTACCGGCAAAACCCTTCTTATTGCATCGGGTGCCGATGCCAAAACGCTTGGAGTGCCTGGGGAAAAAGAACTTACAGGACATGGAATTTCCTACTGTGCAACGTGTGACGGTGCATTTTTCCGGAATAAAAATATTATTGTTGTTGGTGGGGGAGATAGTGCAATGGAAGAAGCAAACTTTCTTACTAATTTTGCAGCAACGGTTACGATTGTTCACCGCCGAGACGCATTTAGAGCTTCTCAAATTATGCAGGATAGGGCAAAGAATAATCCGAAGATAAAAATATTACTGAATTCACAAATAACAGAAGTTCATGGAACAAAAAGCGTGGAGAAAGTAACATTAAAAACTGTCATTCCGAGCGTAGTCGAGGAATCTCATACAACAGAGTCTGGTGCAAAAGATCCCTCCATGCGTCCTTCGGACTTGGTCGGGATGACAATAAAAGAACATAATGGAGTTATTGTAAGTAAGACTGATAATGAAATTAACTGGGACATGCCAATTGATGGTATTTTTGTTGCAATTGGTCACACGCCAAATACGAATGTTTTTAAAGGTGTTGAGGTTACAGACAGAGGATTTGTCAAAGCGCAAAATGGAACTCATACAAATATCGAAGGCATTTTTGTTTCAGGAGATGTAGAAGACGATCGGTATATGCAAGCAATTACTGCTGCTGGATTTGGTTGTATGGCTGCGCTGGATATTGAAAAATACCTAGTTGGAAAAAAAGGATAATCTTTTAATTTGGTTTTGGTGCTAATACTGCTTTAAGTTCATCATACTCAGGAAGTACTTGCTTGATAAGTGTTTCAGGATCTTCTGCACCTCGTGCAAAATATTCGACAAGGTCAATAATAGCGTTGGCTACATTTGCAATAAGGTCTATATGTTCAATAGTATGATTTGCTTGGTATTCTTTGTAATTATCGATAAATTTTCGTCCAAAAAAATGCAAAACTGTCATTGAAGATGCAAAAAGCTCATCATAATTGTCAAATGGATGGCTATAATGGGTGAGTTCATCTTTGTCTGTTGTTTGTACATAGTTTGATTCTCCAAACATTGCAAAATATGGATTCTTTTTTATATCTGTTGGGGCACCTGCTATACCGGATAATTGACCATCTTCTGGTTTCCCAACAGCTATACGAAGTCCTTCAAACGCATTCATAAGATTCTCAAGACGTGGATTCCACTTATTACCATCACTAGCAAATAGTCGATTGTAAATAAGATTGTTGAGAAGTGCATGAGATAACTCATGATAGAGTTTCATTTGCCCTTCATTTGCAAAAACAGGCTCGGTAAAAATAATAGAAGGGACTTCTGCGTAATGATTTGCTGGACTAAAGTCTCCTCCACGACCCGAAGGGTCTGTTTCGGCAAAAATGTAAATGGGGAGTTGAATTCCCAAGTTTGAGAAGAGCTGTTGAACTGCGCATATATCTTTACCTGCCTGTTCGGGAAGTGGAAGTTCTGCATAAAAAGGAGGTGAATTAGAATCTCCTCCGTCTGGGATATAGGTGGAATAGTCCAACATCACAGGATACAAATGTACGGCATAGCTATTTGTCTCCGTGTTTTTCTCGACTACTTTAAGAGTGATTGACTGAAGCGTTGGATCTCCTGGAATTCCATTTGGTGGATAACCACGCATACCCAACATATTTTTCCCATCTACATTGACTGGCAACATAAATGATCCACCGCCACCAGTATCAATGTTGGGTAGCCACATTGGAGATTGTGCTGGAACATTTTCAAGTACAAATGTTGCATAGTGGGGTCCAGAATCTTCATATTTTTTAGATTCTGCAGGATCAATCAAAAACCACCATCCTTTTATTTTTACTGGTCCAGCAGGTGTCTCGATTGTGTCTCCACTTTTATAAATGCGATTTTCAGGTTGGGGTATCTTAGGTGCTTCTTGAGGTGTGGGTTGAGGGGATGCATCTTTTCGACCTGCTCCTAGAACATAAGCTAAAGCACCTAATCCAGCACCACGTAGAAGTTCTTGACGTGAAATAGGCATATATAAAACATACGTTATGAACTAAGCTTTGTCAAACCAGAATCTTTTATAATGTGGGGATTTTTGACTTAAATGTTCTAGATAGGGGAAAGTATATTGTGAATAAAAAGAGTTAATATATTTTCCTTTAATTAATTTGGGGTGGTGTTGCATTGTGATTTCTTACTCTTTGATCTTCTATCTCATTTTCCGACGGAAGGAACCATCCTCCATGATCTTGCCAGGGTACAGACAATCGTAAATCATCTACAGGAGCATTGGCTGCAAATGCTAAAAAGTTATTGGCAACTACTCTTTCTGAAGGATCTGGTAATCCTGCAAGACGTGCTCGATGTCTAATCCTTGTTGCGTCCAAAATAGCTCTAACGGCAACTTGATTCAAAAAAAGTATACTTTCAGAGGAAAGTCCTCTGGTTGTGACGTTACTAGGTAACTCTTTTCTTTTCGTATTTGGGACCATAAGAGTTCCTTCTTGACCTTCAATACGCTTGAAATCTGCTACGGAGGTATAATTACCATTAAATAAAGATTCCATAAATAAAAGTAACGCTTCTGCATTTAATAATGGCTCGTTGATTCCTGACGCAGACTGAAGAAAGCTTACCCTATCAGTATTTGGGGAGGGATAGATATCAATGAATAATCCTTTTACATGGGTAGAACCAACAATTTGTTGTAAAAGTTTATAATTTGCAGCTTCCTGACCGCTTACAATATCTACAACTGTTATTCTGTTCTTCCCTAATGCTCCCTTTTGTTGTAAATATTCTCTATAATCTCTTCCTAATTGTTCTTCTTGGGGATTAGAAGGGTTAGTAACCTGTTTCAATAACTTTCTTGAGCAATGTAAAAATTTTATTTGTTCAGGACGAACATTTGGATATCTGTCTGGATCTGTATGTAGTAGCATTTTCATTGCAACCGAGAAGGGAAGTCCGTCTCTGGCAAGGCAAAAGACGGCATCCGTTTGGCCGGAATTGAGTTCCTGTAATAGTCTTTCTGCCATTGCAAGGTGAACAGGGGCGAAAATATCGCGTGCTTGCCGATAAAATTCTTTTGACATCCGTAATAGCCTTGTCCTCTCAGTCTGTGGAATTTTTGCTTGAAATTGAGAATCAAGCCATGCATCAGTAGATGCTTCTAATGCTTCTTTATGCATCTCCACAACAGTTTGAGCATATAAGCCCGGATTAGTATCCATAAGTTGTGTCTGTTCAAGGCGTTTAAATGCTGCGTGATTTTCGTATTGTACAGACATGCCACCTGCAAATTGAGCTCCTTGGACGTCGTCCCAAGGATTATCTCCTACATGCAGAACATTCGCATAGGGTACACCAAGTTTGTTCCAGGAATGATGAAAAAATTCTGCACGATTTGGTTTTTTCATGACTCCTGCTTCGGACGAAAGACTGATTGCTTTTCGATGTCCTGAGGTGTCAGAAATATCGTTACTGAAATATTCATACAAACCGAATAGAGTTAATACTCGTTCAATATGTTCTCGATTCCAACTTGCGTTTGAAGTAAGACACACTTTGATTCCTCGTTTTTGTAATTCCATAAGAGTTTCTCGTGCTCCTGGCATAACTACAGCATTTTCAAGCTCTAATTTATACCATTCTTTTGTAAATGCAGCATGTAGTTTGAGTCGTTGTGCTTCTGAAACTTGAGCAATTTTACTTATTCTTGTAATTACTTCCTGCAGTGTTTGTTCAAGTGGCACTTCTTGTCCATGGGCTTGATAATTGTTCCACATGTCTGTCCAGGTTTGTGTAACTGCTGCTTGGACATGTGGCATATCAATAATGATTCCTGCTTGTTGTAGATGGCGCATAATACGAGTAGGATATCGAGCATAACGTTCACGAACATCTTCAGTCCATTGTACAAGCGTATCGTACATATCAAAGGAAACAGCCTTGATTTCTGGATTTCTGTCGATGATGGCTAAAATATCTTGTAATTTTCCTACTTTCTCGGGTAATTTGCGAGATTCCATAAGCTCTGCCATATATTGGCGTCCAAAATTTGGGATTTGTCGGGAATTTCTTATTATACTTAATGATTGCTGTGCAATTGCTACAATTTCGTTAAATGAAAGATCATCTGCTTTAATTCGTGTTGCTGATTGGGTTGCAAGTAATGAGCGGCTTACGTCTCTCAAAGAAAGTACGTCCTCGATAACTCCATGAAGAGGGTGTTGTGTATGGGGCTCATTTGTAGCAATGATTCTCATAACATCTGCTGCTTGTTTGGTTGATAATCTTCTTTCTTTTGCAATAAGAGCTATGGAAGTTGCTAGCATTCTATCTGCCTGCTGTTTTTCCACAGCTCGTGATGCCATAAGACCTATACTTTCTCGAATAAGTTGTAGGTCAGCTTGCCTTCCATAACCTTGTCCTTGTAATTTTGCTTTTTCAACACTGCTTCTCAGTTCTGCTTGCATAGGGTAGTTTGTTGTGAGCAGTAATGCTGCTGTTTTAGTTGCCTCGGGGGAAGGGGAGTTGCCTGCAAGTTGGAG
>PPGL01000061.1 GCA_003173915.1 Candidatus Levyibacteriota bacterium
AGAAAGAATTTTGAATAAATAATTCTGCATTCTTAATTCTCAATTTTTACCGGGGAATAGTTCATCGGTAGAACGCACGGTTCGGGACCGTGAGGCGGAGGGTTCAATTCCCTCTTCCCCGACTAGAATTACTTTTCAGAAATCACTTGAAACTTATCTCAAAACCTGCCATGATATGCACATGGAAGAAGAACGCCTCACGAAAGCACAGCTCAAAGAACAACGCAAATCCGAACGCGCACAATACGAACAGCAAATGAATAATGCCCAAAAAGCTTCCTCTTTTAAAAAACTTGGCATATGGCTTGGAGGACTTGTGGTTGTTCTGCTTGCAGTCTGGGGACTATACGCACTTGTTACTGCACCAGGTCCAGACCAACAAAGTCTTTCGGCAACACTTCCGGCTCTAACTTCTAACGAAGTTGCAGAAGGCCCGAAAAATGCAAAAGCAACACTTGTTGAATATGCAGATTTCCAGTGTCCAGCATGCCGAGCATACTATCCACTTGTCAAACAACTCAATCAGGATTTTTCTGGCAAACTGAGATATGTCTATCGATTCTTCCCACTGACTGCAATCCATCAAAATGCAATGGTTTCTGCAGAGGCAGGATATGCAGCAGAACAACAAGGGAAATTTTTCGAAATGGAAGACATTCTTTTTACCAAACAACCTGATTGGGAAACAAATACAGATGCACAGTCAATATTTGTTGGTTATGCGAAGCAGCTTGGTATGGACACCACACAATTTAGCGCAGATATGAATTCTCAAGCTGCAAAAGACTTTATCCAAAAAGAAGAAGATGGTGGAACAAATGCAGGCGTTAATGCAACTCCAACATTTTTCATCAATGGCAAAGAAATCCAAAACCCCAACAGCTACGACGACTTTAAGAAAATGATTCAGGACGCACTAAAGTGAGTGTCATCCTGGAGTCCCGCTCAGCGGGACGATAGGATCCCACAAAGTTAAAAAGATTCTATCGCTTCGCTCCAGAATGACAAAAATATGACACAAAAACTTTCTATTACCACCCTCATCCTTGCTTTTCTTGGCTTTCTTGATGCAACATATCTCACCATTGAGCACTACAAAAATGCAGTTCCTCCTTGCTCGCTTGCACACGGTTGCGAAACTGTCCTCACAAGCCAATATGCAACAATTTTTGGTATTCCAATTGCGCTGATTGGAGTAGGATTTTATCTTGTAATCATGGTTCTTACTGGACTCATGTTACAAAACCCCACTTCTGTCATTGCGAGGACTGAAACGACGAAGCAATCTCAAGAAGATCGCCACGCTTCGCTCACGATGACAAATAAAAGAACCCTCAGCACTTTACTTCTTCTGTTAACGGGAATGGGAGTTGTTGTTGCCTTGCTTCTTATTTTTATTCAAGCATTTGTTTTACATGCATTCTGCCAGTATTGTCTTGGGTCAGAGATAATTGATTTTCTTTTGTTTGGAACAAGTCTGTGGCTCTGGAAATCTCAAAAAACTTCTGTTTCCTAATTTGTTCTAACTAAATATGGGTTGAGCCTACGGCTTGTTCCATATTGTATCCCTCAAGAAATGCGTATGCCCACCAATTTCCTACTCCACCAGGAACATCTGAATAGGGTTGATGCAATTCTATATAAGACTGGGGATCAATCCCAGGTACTCTTTTATAAATCTCTGCCCAGTTAATTCCTGCTTGTGTTCCATCAGCATATCTCCATGGGAATGGAGATTCTACAACTGTATTTGGAGAAAACACTCTTATTCCTGCTGCAACCTTGTCAACATCACTGGCAGTAGGATTATCTACAAGTAAAACATCGCCTAGTCGTCTATAAAACTCTTCAATTTGAGAATTATAGTAAAGCACAGCTAAATCCTTCCATTCCATTCCCATGTGTTTAAGTAAAGTATGCATATTCTTATAATCCATACCTGAATGGTATGTAAGAACAGTAGGCAAACCAAGGCTTGCAATAAGTCGTGTTGTAAGCATATCTGTAGTTACTTCGAGTAAACCGGACGCAAAAAGATGAGCTTTCTTATCATCTCCTAACCCTATAAGACCAAAATTAAATGTATCTAACTGTATAATTGGTGGATTTTGAGCTTCCAAATCATATCCATTTTTTTTTAATGCCTCAACCATGACTGAATCATTCTTACATGGACTCAATCCATCAGGAATACTTGGTAATCCTTGTTGAGAGTCGAGATGTTCCCACTCATGCATAAGTAGTTGAAGCATCACTGCTCCATATGTAATAGGCCTACATTCTTGTGGATTTTCTTCAATATTAGGCCGTTGATACCCAAGATAATATCCAGGGGAATCATTGGAATCATGAAATTCTCGTCCATAACCATTCATTCCGGAAATATTAAAAAATGTATGTCCACCATTGTGAAAATCGGTGTATGAATCAAAACCACTTGCATAAATACCTTGCAGCAAGGCCCTTTTTGCATCATAATCGTGTTTTATTGTTTGATAATATGAATCGTGTACCTCTTCTAAAAATGTCCAGAGAAATGCTCCATCAAGTTCTGCATTACTAACAGCAGAAGGATTACCTAAACGCTGTGCAAGCTGCTGCATAGATTTGTATGCATCTGCGTTATACCATTTACCTTCTGCAGGATTGCTAAAATCTGGGATAAATGTAGAATTTTGCATTAATTGCTCTAAATTTAAATTTCGTGGATAACCTAATTCCTTTCCCTGCTCTACAAAAAGCGGTGCAACAAGCTTTCGAGCAAAATCTGTTGCATACTCGTAAGTAAATGGCTGACGAGAATCAATGACTTCCCGTATTTTTCTTACTTTTCCTTCTTTTGAGGATAGGTCTCCTTCTAATTTTGGGAGTGGATTTACTGAGCCATATTCTATACCTCGCAGACTTCCGCCAGCAATTGATCCAAGCGAAGTGGAAGCAATTCCCACCCCTACAGATAACAAAATAAAATCTTTTCTACTTAATCTAGTATCAGCTAACCAGGCTAATCCTTTATGTTTAGGTGCTTCAGGAGCATCCTTTCTTTTCTTAGGAAATATTGAGTCTGATTGAAGTTTTGCAGAAATTTTTGTCTCTGCAACTCCATGTTGCACTCCTGTCGGCGAACCTTCCATAAAAAGAGCATATATTATGAACAGGTGTTTTACAAGAAGTGGAACTTATTTTAATTCTTCTTCTGCGTAGATTTGGGTGAGGTCAAGTTTTACCCATGGAAAAATTTCCTCAGGAGTAAAGATAAGATTTTGTTCTTTTTCTGCTGCTGGTGTTGATTCTGAAGCATGAACCAAATTGTATTGCTGACTCATTGCATAGTCTCCGCGAATTGTTCCTGGTTGTGCTGCGCGACCTTTGGTAACTCCAAGAAGTGTACGAATTGTCGTTGCTGCTTCCATTCCTTCCCAGAGCATTGCAACAACTGGATAACTTGTCATGTATGCTTTAAGTGAGCCAAAAAATGGCTTATCTTTGTGATGAACATACCACTCATCCAAAATTGCATCGGTAAGTGAAATCATTTTGAGGCCAATAAGATGGAGACCTTTTTCTTCAAAGCGCTTAATGACTTCTCCAACAAGTCCTCGCTGCACTCCATCTGGTTTTACTAAAACAACACTTCGATCCATCATATAAGTTTTGGGTTAATAGTAGAGAGTTTATAGAAATTACCATCAACTCTAAACCATGTACAATTAACTATTTCAATTTTAGCAACTTTTCAAATTTCTTACCACTAGCAATATTACCAATTACAGCCAGATTGAGTGTATCCTCAACAATATATTTATTTGCAACTTCTGTGAGCTTTTCTGCTGTTACTTCTTCAATATAGGCGTTAATTGCTCCTGGGTCTTCTAACTTGCTTTCCAAAAGTTCTTCGTGTGCATAAAAAGATGCAACCGAACGCGAATCTTCAAGCTCCAAAACAAAATGCCCTTTCAAAAATTCTTTTGCTTTTCGCAGTTCTTCTTCAGTGATATTGCCTGGTTTTTTAATAAGCGCGTATTGCTCAAGAATGACTTGTATTGCATCATCAATTCTCGCTGGGTCAACTCCTGCTGTTGTCACAAGCGTTCCGCAATCTGTGTAATTGTCACTACTTGTCCGTACGTAATACGCAAGTCCACGCTTTTCGCGGACTTCATGAAAAAGTCTTGAGCTCATTCCTCCACCCAAAACCGCTGCCAACACGTCAAGTCCATATCTATCAGGATGTTCAAGTGGTGTCGTCCTTACTCCAATTGCAATATGCACTTGTTCGGTTTTTTTTTGTCTCACCAAAACAGCTGGTTTACTTTGACCATCTAGTACTTTATCTCCTCTTACTGTATCAAAACGCTTCATATTGCCGAAGTATTTTTCAACAAGTCCTTCTATATGCTTGGGATCAACCCCACCTGCAACGACAACCGTAATATTGTCTGGACTGTAAAGTTTGCCCATATATGCAACAAAATCTTCGCGAGTGACTGAATTAATAACATCTTTTGTTCCAGCAATATCCCATCCCATTGGAGTGTCACCGTACAAAAGCGTTTCGTAAATATCTCCAAGTTTTCGCATTGGCGTATCTTCATACATGTTAATTTCTTCAATAATAACTCCGCGTTCTTTATCCATTTCTGCTTTATCAAGTTTTGAATTTTGCAACATGTCTGATAATAAATCGATCGCAAGCTCGACATTATTTGCACCAGCCTTCACGTAGTAACCTGTGGTCTCTTTTCCAGTAAATGCGTTGAATTCTCCACCAATTCCATCAACAAGGCTAGAAATTTCCATTGCCGTTGGCCTTTTTTCTGTTCCTTTAAATGCCATGTGCTCTAAAAAGTGAGAAATACCATTATTTTTTTTATTTTCATAGCGGCTGCCTGCTCCAACCATAACTAAGACTGTTGCGGATTCAAAAGACGGCATCGGAGAGATAATAAGTCGGAGGCCATTATTGAGTATTTTTCTAGTGTGTTTCATACGATAGAAGATTTAGGATTTAAGAAGTTAGATTTAAGAATTCGTAAATCATATATCTTTAATCTTAAATCGTTTTTTGTACCATTTAGATATCGTTAGAGCCATTCTATCACATTCTTTTTGGGGCTTCAATGCCCAAAAGATTGAGCCCTGCCGATAGTATAATGCCTACTCCTTGGGTTAGTAAAAGTCTAAATTTTTTCTCCTCTTCTGTTTGTGCAGTAAGAATTCTATTGTTTTGGTAAAAAAGGTTATAGAGTTTGGCAAGATCATATAAATAAGTGCAAACAGTACTTGGAGATAAATGCTCTGCAGCACTTTCTAGCACATCTTTGTATCTAACAAGTGTGCGAAGAAGCGTTGTTTCCTCAATAGTAGGAGTATAATTTGAAGGATAATTTCCTTCAATTTGAGCTTGTTTTGCTTTCTCCGCAATACTTTGTGTCCGTACATATGTGTATTGCAGATATGGACCGGAGTTTCCGTTAAGACTAAGTGATGTTTCAAAATCAAACTCCACATCTTTTCCAATAGATGATTTAAGAAACGCGTATTTTACTGCTCCGATTCCAACTTGCTCGGCAATTTCAGGAGTTGTAGAACTTTCCTTTCCCAGTTCTCCTGCTTTTTTCACTGCTTCATCAATTAACCACTCTCCTGTCACAATTTTCCCCGTACGTGAACTCATTTTTCCTTCAGGAAGACGCACCATCCCATGAGGCAAATGCATTGTTTTTTGTCCAAGCTCAGGATTTATAGCCGTCATTGCAGCAATAAGGACTTTAAAATATTCTCTAATCTCATTGCCTGTAACAATAATTGACTTGTCATAGGCAAAATCCTCATATTTCCATGGAGCAAGACCAAGTTCTTTTGCTTCGTAGGTTGGCAGTCCCAGAGAATTAATAAAAACGCGTGTGTGTAAATTTTGCCCTGAGCTTGTCGCACGAGTTTCTCCACGAAACACAACTGCGCCTTCGTGTTCTTCAAAAACTCCATCTTCAATATGTTCTTTCACAAGCTTGTATCCTCGTTCTCCTGCAATACTTTCCGGATAATAGCCATCAAACTTCATGCCAAGTCGTGCAAATACTGTTTCAAAATATTCCATACTCCACTCTCTCCCTGTGGTATAGAGTTCGTAGATACGTTTGTATTGTTTTTCGTCAATGGTTACTCCCTGACGATAGTCAATTTGAGGCTCCAATCCTTTTTTCTTCTGCCACATTTTCTGAGCAGCAATGTATGTAAGACGGTTGATTACCTTCATTTCCTCTTGAGTTGATGGATTTTCTTCGTATGCTGTTGCACCTTTTGCGTATGCCTGACCCAGATACTTAATACGCTCTGGCAAACTTCTTTGACTAAGTTGAGAAAGATCAATTGAGTCTTCTCTAAACTTCTCTTCAAGTCCCCACAAAGATTTTGCAACATGCATCCCAACATCACCAAAATAATCTGCACGCCAGACAATAGCTCCATTTGCTCCAAAAATTCGACAGAGTGATTCTCCAACTGTATTTGTGTATACATGCCCGATATGGAATTCTTTAAATGGATTTGCATCAGTAAATTCAAAAACAACTTTCTTTCCTGAGAAATGTGTTGTCCTACCAATCTCCTCAGGACTCCTTAGCATTTCCTGAAGATGAGCGCCAAGCAGTTCTTCTGACAACCAGAAATTAACAAATCCTGGCTTTACTGCCTCGACTTTTTCTATAATGCTTGTCATCCCGACCGTAGTGGAGGGATCTCTCTCAAATCTGTTAATGGAGCCTGTTGTATTAGATTCCTCGACTCCCGAGCTTAGCTCGGTCGCTCGGAATGACATGGTTAATTTTTTTGCAAGCTCTTCTGCAACTTCCATTGGGGATTTTTTAAGTTTTTTGGAAAGAGCAAAGGAAACATTAGTCGTAAAATCACCATGAGAAACATCTACAGGGTGTTCCAAAACAACCGAAATATCCCCTCCACCAAGTTGAGAAACAATCTGCATGACTAGTTTTTCCAGCTCCATTTTTACATTTGTCTTTTGCATAGAGATATAAGTGTATCATGAGAGTGGTTTTCCTTACAACGCATGCACACTCTCTTGACATTCTTATAGGCAACTGGTAGCGTAGTTTATAGATAGGCATTCTGACTATTATCTAATTCCTTGTGCCTATTTACTAATTAATGAAAGTACTCTTAGTTGATGACGAACAAGCAATTCTTGATGTATTTGCGCAAACACTCGAGACAGGTGGATTTCAAGTTATAACATGTATGAACGGAAAAGATGGTCTTGCAAAGGTTCTGGAACACATGCCAGATATGGTGTTACTTGATCAGGTTTTGCCAGATATGGCTGGGAATGAGGTTTTGCAAATGATTAAAAGTAATCCTGCAACCAAAGAAATTCCTGTTGCAATATTATCAAATTTTAACCAGCGAGAGCTTGTTCAAGATGCAATTAATTTAGGAGCTGTTGACTATATTTTAAAATATAAAATTGAACCAAAAGACCTGATTGATAAAGTACGACAGACAATTGAAGAACACAAATCGAGCTCAGATGTAAAAGTAGTATAACCATATGGAAAAAACTGCCCAAGACTACAAACAACAACTTACAGACATCATTAAAAAGCAGATCGTGCTCCTTGGCCCAGACATTACCATGGCACAGGTAAAAAAAGTTCTTGGGATAACAGTTTCAGATGATGGAACAGTTACCGATATACAAGGCGAACCAAAAATGGTCATGCACAGTCTTGTTGAAACGTTTGTAGAATTTTCTGGCGAAATTGTCAAAAAAACAATGGAATCACTTTTCAACCAAGAGCCAGCCGTTGTCTTACCAGCAGTTCCAACGCAACCAGCACCCATACAACCTACACCAAGTTCTATGCCACAAATTGAACCAGCTCCCATGCAACTAACTCCACAACCAATGCCAAGTACACCAGTCTCAAATCGCCCAATGATGAAAGTCGAAGAAGTTCCAACTGCTCCATCACTTAGTATGCCATCAGTTACTCCTCCACCAACCCCAATGACTCCTATGCCAACCCCACAACCAACAGTAGCTCCAATGCCAGCAGCAACAGCACCTCAAGCTGGACAAGCACCTCAAGCTCAAAACGATCCTGACATGCAGCACATTATCAACGAAGCCTTAAAACAAACACAATAATCATTATTTAGTTGTTGGTTATTTAGTTAATTGGTTGTTGGAACGAGTGATTATTTGTTATTCGTTATTTGTTATTCTATTATTACGGTATGTCTCTACCCTTACTTCTTGCGTTTTTTCTCACGACATTTTTCGGCATTGTTGCAATCGCTTTCTCGATACAGCGTGACAGGCTCAGACACAAACTCTACGATCGCGACGCACTCAAAAGACGACAACTCTATGAGATTTCTGTTCTCAAAACCATGCAGGATAAAATTGGGTATTCCTTAGATTTGTCTCATGTTGTCAATACAATCCAGACAAATTTAAAGAATTTGTTTCCATACACAACTGCAGCATCCATGATTTTGGAAGATGACAAAATCATTTTTACCATTTCTATTGAGGATCGGATTGGACCGATGTTTTATCAAGAAGTCAAAAAAAGTATGCTCAACAAACTTCAAGCAATCACAAAAACAACACTTCCAACCTTTATTGAAGAAATCAGGCAAGGACAACCTTTGGAAAATGATGCAACAACAGAGATTGCCTCTTTTTTTATGATTCCGATTTTTGTCAATCAAAATCCAGTTGGGATTATTTCCCTTGCTTCCAACAAACCTGATCTGTACCAAGAAAATGAGATGGCAATTCTGTACCAAATGGTAAGCCAAGCAACGGCAGCACTGTCTAAGCTTCGACAAGTGATTCATGTTGAAGAAAGTAGGCTGATTGCGATGATTGGAAGTATTGCCGATGGTATTTTTACCGTAGATAAATCCATGAAGCTCACACTCATTAATGAAACAGCAAAAGAGCTTCTCAATATTTCCTCGGACAACCCAACCATTTTTGAGGTCATTAGTGGACTTTCTAAAAAATATGATTTTGGAAAAAAGTTGCAGGAATCAATCATGCAAAATCACAAAACAGAGGAAAAAGAGATGGAACTTGGAGATAAAGTTGTTCAGATTGTTATTACTCCAGTTGTTGCAACAGATACAAATCAACCAAGCGAACACGAAGTTCTTGGTGCTGCAGTAACCCTGCATGATATTACGCTTGAAAAAACACTTGCCAAGTTAAAGGAAGAATTTACGTCTGCAATTGTTCACGAGCTTCGTTCTCCACTTACCGCAATTAAGGCTGGATCCGAGCTTATCCTCACGCAAAAAAGCAAAATAGACACGATGCAAGAGGAAAAAATGCTTGGGATTATCAACAAACAATCCGAGCGCATGCTGCATGATATCAATTCTCTTTTGGATGCTACTAAGCTTGAATCCGGTCGTTTCACGCTTTCTCCAAAAGCAACAAGTGTTCAAGAAGTCATTGAAGATGTTGTTGGTCTTTTTGAAGGAGAAGCAAAGAAAAAGCAAATTGGCATCAGTGTTGATATAGAAAAAGATTTGCCACTTGGGATGTTTGATAGTACCCGAATTACCCAGGTTCTTAATAATCTGATTTCAAATAGCCTGAAATTTACAACGGAAAATGGAATAATCACCATTAAAGCACATACCTATTCCACAGACTATTTGCCGAAAACCCAAACCAATCCAGGAATTCTCATTTCTGTTTCTGATACTGGCATTGGCATTCCCAAAGAAAAACAAGCACTGCTTTTTCAAAAATTTAGTCAAATTGAAACTCCACAACAACTGCATAATGTTGTTGGAACAGGCCTTGGGTTATACATTTCTAAAGGTATTGTTGAGGCACACGGAGGCAGTGTATTTCTTCAATCCACTCCAGGAAAAGGAACAACCGTATCATTTACCCTCCCAATTGCGCAAAGTATTGGCATTGCCCATATCTCAGGACTTGGAACAGCTATTGTTCCGGCAGATCTGCCTGCAAAGGTGGTAAACTAACAACAGTTGTTTTTCGCCTTTTCCTCAGAGTAAAAAACCTAACACCTCCACCAAGACACAGATAATAGCCAACAATTAATCCCCAGGGTAACTGAGAAACAGAAAGACTGAACGGCAGGTTTCCAAAAAATGTTACAACTGTTTCTATATACCATAGGAGTGGCGTCGCAAGAGAAACAAATATTCCAGTGAGAAATGGAAGAATACATGCAGTAATGGCACCTATCCCTCCCAAAATCATAAGAAAAGGAATTGTCCATAAAATAAGAAAGTTTACAAGAATTGATGTAAATCCGTATTGTCCAAAAGAACCTAAAAGAATTGGGAGTGTTGCAAGTTGAGCAGCTGTTGTTGTCGAAACATCATCAAAAATTCCCTGCTTTGGGAAAAGGGGTTTAATAAAAAGTATGCCAATTGTTGCAACTGCAGATAGTTGAAACCCAACATCAAAAACAAGATTTGGAGAAACAAACAACATGCAGCTTACTGCAAGAAAAAGCGCATAGACTCCATCGTATTGTCTGCCAAAAAATTGTGCACCAAGACCCACAAGCATCATAACTGCAGCCCGTACAATTGACGGTTGCACACCTGATAATAAAACATATAATAAAATACACAAACCCACCGCAACAATACTTACCTGCCGACGAAAAAATTTAGAAAACAATGCAAAGAAAAATCCACCAACCATGGTAACATTCATTCCTGACGCAGCAATAATATGCATCACTCCTGTTCCCTTTAGTGCGGTAAGAAAACCCTGACTCATATTCCCCTTTACACCCAGAACAATACCAACAAGAAGTGTTGCACTATTTTCAGACAAGTTTTTTTGGAAGGCACTTTGAACAATATTTCGAATATCTATAACAAAATGCATCAATTTATCCTCTGGCGAGTCTACAACAGTAATGGTCGGTTGCTTCAGAACCATTACGACTCTGCCACGCTGTAGCACTTGCTTCGTAAGACTGCCAGAAATTTTGACTGTTTCTCCATAGAAAAATTGGTTTGTTAACCTAGTAGTTACCTTTATTGGAAGACTCCCATAGAGATTACTTAACGTTACAGTAAATGATTGGGAAGTTGTTGTCACTTGAGGCTCATCTAAAATTTGGCTAGTAAAACTTACTGTTTCTCCATCTGTCACCTGAGAACCAAAAAAAAGGAATAATATAAGTCGAGTAACGAAAAGAAAAAGTATAGAAACTCTCAGGGAAGGTTTCATACTCTTAGGGTAAAGGGTTTAGCGTTAAGCGTCAAGAGCAATAACGGAGGATTTAGGATTAAAGATTTAGGAATAATCGTAGAAATTATTCGCCATTTCAGTATTGGTCAATTTGCAGCGACTGCAGGAGAAATTGTGTGAGCGAGCGTACCTGCCTGTCGGCAGGCAGGAAAAAATGAAAGGCGAAGTCCGGATTTTTAGCGAACGAACAGAATTTCGACAGCACGAGCAAGACTTGACCAGAGCTTTTGGTTCTTTTCGCGGAGAAAAGAACACAGAGATATCTTGCGGAAAAAGAAGAAAGAAACTTTTCAAAACCTCACCCTAACCCTCTCCTAAAAGGAGAGGGAACAATTGTTACTCTGCAACAATTTTATCTTTAATCTGATTAAACACTTTCTGTGTCACAATCTTTTTTGTAACAAGCTCGTTAATATCTGCATATGGTCTGTTGGTAATAATTTTCTGCGCTGTCACTGGCCCAATTCCCGGAAGAGAATCAAGCGTTTCTTCAGTTGTTGTATTAATGTCAATAAAAGTAACTGCGTCACCGTTGTCAGTATTTACTGTCTGGACACCATCTAGAATTTGTTCCCCTACTCGAGGAATATATATCTTTGCGCCGTCACTTAACTTACTTGCAAGGTTAATGTGTTTGGCAACAAAATCGCGATCAGCAGTGTCACTTAATCCACCTACTTTTATCAGAGCGTCTTGCAGTCTGCTATCTTGGGGTAGTGTGAAAACTCCTGTGTGAAAAACTGCGCCTTCAACATCCACTGAAATTGTTTTCACAGTTTTCACAGAGACTGGAACAACCTGTTGAGAGATAACTGACTGTTTACTTGCAGGCTGATTCTGACCAAAATACTGTATCAAACCATATGTAAAGAACATCAGTCCTAAAATAGCCACGACAACGGGAATATAATACTGTTTGGGGAGTTTTTTCACAATT
>PPGL01000091.1 GCA_003173915.1 Candidatus Levyibacteriota bacterium
GGGACACAAGTACCAATTGTTCCGCCTCCTACAGCAAGTGGAACAGAAAATGCTGGACAACTCCCTTCTATAAATGGCAGTACAACTCCAACAAATTCTCCACAACCTACAGATACTTTGGTTGACTGTGTCGGTCCAGATGGCAAGCACTTTACAACGGATTTACACAACTGCCAGATGCTTAATCAGCAATGGGGAGAGCAAACATTTACATTTACTCCACTTACGTCAAATACTATTTCTCCAACACCTGTTCCAAGTATGCATCCTATTTTCCCAACACCACAAGGCAATATGGTTATTCAAGAAGAAGGAAAAAATAAAAAAGTTACTGTTAGTTCGGGAATCACAAATCTTCAACTTCATACTCAAGATGCTGGAGGAATACAGGCAAGTGCAACAAATGCACATGGAGCAACTATTCCACTTGATGCAAATGACACGCTAACAAAACTTAATGCTGCACTTATGCAAGAAGACGTACATATTGGGAGCGAAGAAGGAGGGCTTGCAATTACACAAGGTGATGTAACAGCTAATACGAAGTTTCCTTTGTCAATAAATCCAGCTACACATGATTTGTCAGTAACGACGCCACAAGGGACGCAAGATGTTGCGGTATTACCTGGTCAGGCTGTTGAGAATTTGCTCAAAACACAAGTTTTTTCAGGAATTACGTCGCAAGTGTCACCAAGTACTGATGGAACCCAATCAACACAGCAAGTTACACTCACAGAAGTAAATAATCAAGCAGCATTTCAAATATCAGGTGTTTCGTCTAAAAAACTTTTTGGAATATTTCCAGTTTCTTTTGCCAAAACAGCTTTCGTTTCTACACAAGATGGACATACAATTCAAATTAATGAATCTCCTCTTACTAGCTTCCTCGAAGCATTATCACTCTAAACTCTCAGCAAATTTTAAGCTTATTATCATATAGTATGTTATACTGTTTGCTATGAAAATCCTTTTAGTTGAAGACGAACACAAAATCGCAAATTCCATAAAGCAAGGACTTGAGCAAGAACACTTTATTGTCGATGTTGCCTATGATGGTACAACCGGCTATGATTTAGCCTCTGTCGAACACTTTGACCTCATTATTCTTGATAGACTTCTTCCAGGAATGGATGGTATGGTTATTTGTCAAAAACTTCGAGAAGAAGAAAATCACACACCAATTCTTATGCTCACAGCAAAAGCCCAGCTAATGGATAGAGTTGGGGGACTAAATGCTGGTGCAGATGATTATCTGACCAAACCCTTTGCATTTGAGGAGCTTCTTGCGCGCATTAAAGCACTTGCCAGAAGGCCTCGCGAAATTGCGCAAAACAAACTTATTGTTTCTGACTTAGAGCTTGATATGGATACGTTTGATGTTGTCCGCTCAGGGGAAAAAATAACCCTTTCTGCAAAAGAATTTTCACTTCTTACGTATTTAATGCAACATAAAAATCAGACATTAACCAAAGAGCAAATCATTCGACATGTGTGGAATTATGATTCCTCTATTTTGCCAAATACTGTTGAAGTGTTTGTTGGGTATCTTCGAAGTAAAATCGATAAGCCCTTTGCTGGCAAACCCAAACTCATCCACACAATACGTGGCTTTGGGTATAAAATAGAAGAAGAAAGGTAGTATATGTTGATGGTTTAGACCACAAACCATCATACTAGCTGCAAAAGTATGTTTGAATCAGCAAGACTTAAATTAACCGCATGGTATCTCATTATTATTATGGCAGTGAGTGTCGCCTTTAGTGCTGTAATTTTTGTTGGCTCAACTTCTGAATTTGATAGAGTACTACGGCTTCAAAAATATCGTATCGAACATCCAGAGTTTCAATTGCATATTATTCCAGGAAACCAAGTACAAATTGCGCCGGTTCAGGAACCCACCTTTCCTGACCAAGAAGTCATTGAGGATGCAGAAGTGCGTCTTTTTCAACGGCTCTTGGGAGTAAATATTATTATTCTTGTTTTTTCTGCTCTTGCAGGATATTTTCTTGCGGGTCGAACCCTTCGTCCTATTCAAAAAATGGTTGATGAGCAAAATCGATTTGTTACAGATGCCTCCCATGAGTTAAATACTCCTCTTACTTCACTGCGTACAGCAATAGAAGTAAATTTACGTGATAAACATCTTACACTTTCTACAGCAAAGTCAATAATGAAAAGTAATCTTGAGGAAGTTGAAAGTTTACAAATATTGTCTGGTAGTCTTATTGAATTTACACAATATGAAAAAGGACAAGGGAAGATTTTTCTTACAAGCATGCAACTGCCGCAAATAATTCAGAATGCAGTGAATAAAGTAGAAAAAATTGCTTTGGAAAAACAAATTCAAATGAATATAGATATTCCGAATGTTTCTATTTTAGGTGATGAAAAAAGTATTACAGAGTTATTTGTTATACTTTTGGATAACGCAATTAAGTATAGTCCAGAAAAAACAACAATTACTGTTGATGCAAAACGTACGGACGGAAAAGTTGAAATATATGTTATTGATGAAGGTATTGGAATTGAGAAAGAAGATATCCCACACATTTTTGATAGATTTTATCGCGCAGACAAATCACGCTCTAAGCAACAAACACCTGGATATGGTCTTGGACTTTCCATTGCCAAACGAATTGTTGATGCGCATAAAGGGTCAATTTCTGTATCGAGTACACCAGGAAAAGGAACAACGTTTACACTGTTGCTGCCAATTATAAAGAAATAGATTTTTAAGCATTTTCTCAGAATTGCAGAGTAAAGTGAAACGAGAATTTATTTTATCATGAATTTTTTACAAATTTTGCAGAAGGGTATTGGTTTATTAAAAAAACCAAAAGTTTTTATTCCACTTATTGTTATTATTGTTGGACTGATTATTTGGAATAGAGTTTTTGCATCCTCAAGTGCACCTCAGTATCAAACAGCAACAGCACAAACAGGAACGCTTATTACATCAATTTCCGATTCTGGAAATATTACAGCAGCAGGAAGTGTGACAATTACCACTTCTGCAGCAGGAGTTGTTAGCGCTGTCTATGTAAAACAAGGAGATATAGTAACTCAAGGAGAAAAAATTGCTGATATTACTCCAGACCAAACGTCTCAACAGCGCGAATCGAATGCATATGCAAATTATCTTAGTGCTCAAAATAATTTAAACGCTGCCCAGTCAAAAATGGATTCATTACAATCTGCACTCTTTAAAGCAAATCAGGCATTTGTTACTGACAGAGGTGTTGCAAATCCAACAGATCAACAAAAAGCAGATCCTGTCTATATTGAAGAACAAGCAAATTGGCTTCAGGCTCAAGCAGATTACACAAATCAGCAAGGAGTAATTGCGCAGGCACAGGCAAATGTAAGTAGTGCATGGTATGCATACCAACAAACTGCTTCAGAAATCACTGCTCCTGCATCTGGTGTTATTACAAATTTAGCAATTGCTCCGGGTCTTGGCATTACCGGTGGAGATTCTACAAGTAGTAATAGTAATACAACAGCAACAGAGACTGTTGGAACAATCACCGTCAATAATGGACAAGTTCAGGCAACGGTCAATTTATCAGAAATTGATGTTACCAAAGTAAAAGTTGGACAAAAAGCAACCCTTACTCTAGACGCATTTCCAAATGAAACCTTTACTGGTAAAGTAGCAGCAATAGATACAAATGGAGTACAAAGTTCGGGCGTTACTAATTATCCAGTCACAATTACGCTTGATAATACAGAAAGTAATATCTATCCAAATATGTCTGTAACAGCAAAAATTATTACTGCTATCAAAGATAATGTGCTGCTAATCCCAACAGCTGCTATTCAAACGCAAGCAGGGCAATCAACAGTCCGCGTTTTGAAAAATGGTCAAGTGCAAACAGTTAGTGTAACAACAGGTGACTCAAATGATACTGAAACCGAAATTACATCGGGACTCCAAGATGGAGATACAGTTGTTACCAGCGTTATAAATCCAGTAAGTTCAACTGGTAGTACAGGAACATCTCCTTTTAGCGCAGGTGGATTTGGTGGGGGAGTTAGAGTATTCAGCGGCGGTGGAGGATTTGGCGGAGGCGCACGGCGTGGAAACTAATGATCGATATCTCTCATATTCGTAAAGTTTACAAAATGGGTGATCTGGAAACAGTTGCACTCGTCGATGTATCATTTTCCATAAAAAAAGGAGAATTTGTTGCTATCATGGGTCCGTCTGGAAGTGGAAAATCGACGCTTATGCATATTTTAGGAGCACTGGATAGTCCAACTTCCGGAACCTACCAACTTGATGGAGAAGAGGTAAGCAAGCTCTCAGATGACGAACTTGCAAGTATCCGCAATAGAAAGATTGGTTTTATTTTTCAGGCGTTTAATTTACTCCCCCGTACATCTGCGATGAAAAATGTTATGCTGCCCATGCGTTATGCTGGACTTCCATATGACGAGCGAGTGAGTCGTGCAAAAAAGTATTTAGAAATGGTTGGTCTTGGCAATCGTCTCGATCATACGTCCAATCAATTATCTGGAGGACAGCAACAACGCGTTGCGATTGCCCGTGGGTTGGCAATGAATCCAAGCATTTTACTTGCAGACGAGCCAACAGGTAATATCGCATCTGCACAAGCAGAAGAAGTAATGGCAATATTTCAAAATATTAATGATAAGCAGGGACATACAATTGTTATGATTACTCACGAGCCAGATATTGCTGAGCACGCAAAACGAATCATTATGGTAAAGGATGGGAAAATTATAGAAGACAAAAAAAATCCGAGACAAAAAAGAGCAAAAAAACCAATGTCATCCTGAGCAAACAAAGTGTGTCGAAGGATCTACTGAATGAGATTCCTCGACTTCGCTCGGAATGACGAGTTCTAAAACTTACAATACAACTATGGAATTATTTCTTGAATGTTTGGGAACACTGACACTAAATAAACTTCGCACTGGACTTGCGATGCTTGGTATTGTTATTGGAATTGGCAGTGTCATTGCGTTAGTGTCACTTGGGCAGGCAACGCAACAACAGGTTCAGGCGCAAATTCAGTCCCTTGGAGCAAATTTACTTACTGTGATTCCAGGCGCTCAAAATTCTGGTGGAGTTAGGGGTGCTGCAGGAGGTGGAACAACGCTTACTCTTGATGATGCAAATGCAATTAAAACAAACCCATCAGTAACGACTGTTAATGCAGTGTCTCCTGAGGTTTCAAAACGCACGCAAGTTGCAACAGGCGGAACAAATTCGAATGTTCAGGTAATTGGAGCAAGAGCAGCATATGCATCTGTCCATAAAATAACTATGGCAGAAGGATCATTTATTTCTGATACAGAAGATACAGATTTATCTAAAGTTGCTGTGATAGGTCCACAAGTTGCAAGCGATTTGTATAACGGTGCAGATCCTGTTGGGCAAAGTATTCGCATATCAGGGCAATCATTTACCGTTATTGGACTCACTGTTTCAAAAGGTGGTACAGGATTTCAAAATCAAGATGATATTGTCTATGTTCCATTATCAACAGCCCAGAAAGAACTTTTCGGCCAAGATTATCTTTCATCAATTGCTCTTGAGGCAAAAAGTCCAGATGTCATGACAAATGCAGAAAATCAAGTTGGGTATCTGCTCTTAGCGAGACATAAATTATCTGATCCAACACAAGCAGACTTTTCCATTTTCTCCCAACAAGATATTTTGAATACTGCATCCCAAACAACAGGAAGCTTTACATCTCTTCTTTCTGGTATTGCGGCAATATCACTTTTAGTAGGTGGGATTGGCATTATGAATATTATGCTTGTTAATGTTACTGAGCGTACACGAGAAATTGGACTTCGCAAAGCTCTTGGAGCAAAGAAAAAAATTATTATCACACAATTTCTTTTGGAATCCGTTATTCTCACCTTTGTTGGTGGAATTTTTGGAATGATTATAGGAATTATTGTCTCATTTATTATTTCCCAATTATCACACTCTCTTTTTGTTGTTTCTATCTCGTCTATTCTTTTAGCAATTGGAGTATCCGGTGGAATAGGCATTTTATTTGGATGGTATCCTGCTCGGCGTGCAGCAAGCCTTCAACCAATAGAAGCATTAAGATACGAATAATTAAAGCGTTTAGCATTAAGCGGGAAGCGTCAAGTTTTTATTCTTTACGCTTAACGCTTTACCCTTTACGCTACTGAAGGGGGGTGAAAAATACATGAAAAATCATTGGATTATTACAATTATTCTTGTTATTGCAGTAGGGATTGCAGGATTTTTTGTCGGAATGCAATACCAAAAAATGCAACGGGGAAATTTTGCAGGACGATTTGGTGGTGCTGGTTTCCAAAGGTTTGGAGGTACAAATGGTGCAAATAGACCTGTCTTGGGTCAGATTATTAGTAGTGATGCGAATAGCATAACTGTTAAATTAATGGACGGAAGCAGCAAAATTGTTATTGTCTCAAGTAGTACAACAATCAATAAAGCAGCGACCGGAACAAAAGACGATCTCAAACAAGGTTCAACAGTTGCAGTATTTGGAACAGCAAATTCAGACGGGAGCGTAACTGCTCAAAATATTCAACTGAATCCTCAAATGAGGATGCTAAGACCAAGTGGAACATCACAAGGACAGTAAAATTTATAGTTCAAAACTACGTCATTCTGGTAAGTGAGTGAAACGAACGCATCCAGAATCTTGAAAGGATCCTGGACAAGTCCTTCGACAGGTTCAGGACAGTGAACAAAGTCGAACTGCCAGGATGACAGGAAAAAGAAGGGAGGTGAAAGAAAATGGAAGAAACACAAAATAGCGAAGTACAACAAACAGCGAAATCATCTTTTAATCCTGTAATTCTTATTGCAGTCGTGGTTGTTCTTCTTGTTGGAGGTGGATTATATTTTGCTCAGGCAAAAAAATCTACACCACAAACACAAAAAGTTGTAGAAGGTGCCAAAGCAACTCCTACAGCTGTTATGACTGCTGCAGCTCCATCTGGCACAGCATCAGCAATGTCAACCGGTCAAAAACTCGCAGACTCTCCTGATGGAAAGTTTGCATATAAAGTTTTTCCCGGCACTCTTACTGCAGATGCCAAACAAGCTTTGACAGGGTTTGACATGCAAACAAAAACAAATCCAGATGGTTCTACAACAATAACTCTTGTTGCAAAAAAGCAAGGATATACAACTCAAACACTTACTGTAAAGCAAGGTCAGTCTCTTTACTTTATCGAAAAGACATTATTTGACGACCATGCAGACACAGATGAAGACGGTACGCTTCATGATGATACTGGAATAGTTGTAGATAAAGACGGATATATTGTTTCTCAATAACAATTCGTTTTACGTTTTGTGGCTGGGGGAGGGAGATTTTCTTTCTTCCCCAGTCGTATTATTAGATATCTCTATTCTATATAGTTAAAAGTTTTTTTCAGAAACTGGTGAGAAATTATTGTTGACCTGGAGTCATACTTGGACTTGGATGTTCGCTTGGTCTTGGAGTCCAGCTTGGGCGAGGAGCATGTGTTGGTTCTCCAGAAGGTCGGCCTGTTGGTCTTGGTGTTGGTGTGGGACAGGAAATATATGCAACACTTTTAAAAGTATTTGAATTTAATACTTCTTTTGGTAAACAAACTGCTCCCCAGTCTTTAGAATTGCTAGAATTTTCTTGTAGAGCAATAATTGCCGCATGATGTAAGGATTGTTGGCATGTTTGACATGTAAGTCTAGAAGGAGTTGATGATCTCTGATTTTCTCCCTGAACGCTTGTTGAAGCGCCTAAAACATTTGCATTTTGATTTTGAATATAAAGATTTACAAAAAGCAAGGGTAGCCCAATACTAAATGCAGAAATATATAAGAGAAGTCTATTACGAGTTTGATGTTTCTGAGAAAAAAGACTTTTGGTTGCCTGAACTTTCTTTTTTGCCATATATTCATAATGCAACCAATTTGATGTCTTTGTCAAGAGTGGACAATGTTTACCGTTCGTTATTTGAAAAAAACAGAGGCGGTCTGTTATTGATTTTGCATTCTGTTAAATACAGTTAGCGGAGACACAAGGGTAATGCCAAGTTGTTGGAGTGTCTTAGGGGAGGTATTTGAAGAAATTTCGACAGCAGTGTTGTCGAGTTGCGAAAAAGTAACTGTAGCGTTTGTTAGTGAATCTTTTGAGCATCCTGTATCAAGAAGTGCTACTGGTACTCCATTACTTGTCAATTTGTTATCATTCAAAAGAAAAAATGCAACGCCTTGTGGACGATTCATATTATTTTTTTCGCAACCAAAAAGCGTAATTTGTTTGCCAGGGAGTGTTTGTTCTAATTTTTGTGCTTCTGTATGGAATGCGATTTGGTCGCCACGAGCGTTAATTCGTAGCATGTCTTGTTGCCAGACAGATGGGAGCATTGCAAGAAGTATCAAAGCAACAAGAATATTTCCAAATTTTATCTTAGTAATCTGCCCTAATCCAAAACCCAGAAAAATAAAAAGAAAAGGATGAATAAAAAGAAAGTAATATAATTCTCGTTGAACAATAAAATAACGCAAAAAAACAAAGTCAATTGCAAATGTTATCAGCATCAACATGTACAACACAGAAATGCGTTTTTGTATAAAAGCCCAAACGAATGCCCCAATTGTTATCAGTAATAAAAAAACAGTTGGTAGCAAGGAGATACCAAATGTCATTGATAAAAATTTTCCCCAGAAATCTCGTACATAAAAAAGCCAACGATTTGGAATATACGATGTTTGCCCACCCTTAGTGACAAAATAGAAAAAACCGGTGATTGTCTCAAAATGATGGTGGAAATTAAAAATAAGGAGTGGAATAAATGAAATAGCAATTCCGACTACAAAAAGTATGGAGTCAAGCACAGCGCGTTTATTTCTTTTATATACAAAAGATAAAAAAGGCAAAGGCAGCAGTAAAAGCATTTGGTAGTGATGATTTATTCCAACTCCAACAATCAATCCCCAGAGGAGTACCCAAAACCAACGAAGTGTTTTCTTTTTTATATACACTATAGATAGTAGAACAGTGAGTGCAGCATGAATTGGGACAAGATTTGGATTACTGAGTCCTGTTGTTGGGCCAATTTGTTCGGGAGAGAATGCCGCAATAAGAGCTAAAAGCAGACCAAATTTTTCTCCTTCAAGTTCTTTACCAATGAAGTACATTACAATAACAAAACCCAAAGACATAAGTCCAATAAAAATCCAAGGAGAGTATGAAACAGGAAGAATAAGTTTGAATAAAATTAATTCGTAATAATACCACGGGCCAAAAGAAAAAGGACCAATTCCGGATTTTGGGCCAATGAGAGGAAAGTGTAAATTTTTGGCTCCTTCCGCAATAATCAGAGCATCTCGTGTTGGGTCAAAATCAAAACCATATTTCAGAGGAAAATTAGCAAAACGAAGATATGTTGCAATAACAAGAATCAGTAAAAGAATAAGATGGTTGGGAGTTAGAGTAAATGACTTTCCCCAAAAAGTAACTTTTTTAGTAAATCTTGTCATTTTCCTCTTATCGTATATGTCTTTTCCCGCCAACGCAAGAAGAGGTTATTGAAGAATCGTTGATTGTTAAGGAATTTTGTGGGTAGCCTCCAATAGCTTTGTTAGAGCATATTTTTATCAATCTGTTACAATTGCCATATGAAACAAGCAATAGTTTCATCCATTGGGCACCCAGTCGGTCATTTATGGAGATCGTTACAAGACGAATATACTAAAAAAGGAGACTTTTATGTTGCTTCTGCTTTATCAAGTACTTCTTTGCCACTGTATGATTGGATCGTGAAAAATGCTTCTATATTTACAAATTGGGAAAAAGTGAAGTTTGTTTTAATGGATGAAATGCTAGAAGGAGAAAAAGAACCATTTACCTATGTTTCTTTGACAGATGCAGCTAGCTATGAAGGATTCGCATTAAAGCATTTTCTTAATCCTTTGGCAGAAAAAGTTGCATTACATAAGCAAGTTATTAAGCCAAATCTTGATACCATAGATTTTTTTGAAACAACTATTGATTTACTCATTCTAGGAATCGGACCTAAAGGAAATTATGCAAATGTTATGCCAAATACACCAGAAAAAGTAAGTTGGCATATATCTCGACTTATCCCAGAATTTCATAAATTTCATACTGAACAAGGAAGTAAATCATATGAAGGAGCGCAATTTAGAAATTATGGTATGTCGTTAGGTCCTCACGAAGTACTAAGAGCAAAGCATGTAGTAGTGATTATTTCCGGGGAGAAAAAGAAGGATTTAGTAAAACAGCTCTTATCATATTCTTCTTTTGATTCAAATTTTCCATTATCCATTATTTATCATCCTGAAGTTAGAGAGAGGGTAGAGCTTTTTTTGACAGAAGACGTCTTCAATTAATTATACCAAACTGATGAGTACGCTTCTATGAGTAGCCCTAAGGGGATTCGAACCCCTGGTCTTTGCCTTGAGAAGGCAACGTCCTAGACCGCTAGACGATAGGGCCAGATGCTGATGATATTTTACAGTATTTAGCCTATGAGAACAAGTTTAATGGATAGATTCCGGATCAAGTCCGGAATGACAAATGGGAGGATTTTGTTTGCCCTTCTTACCATTTTCTAGTATACTTTTGATACTGTGAAAGAAAAAGAAATCTTCTTGTCTGTTGTTCTTCCCTGTTACGACGAAATGGCAAATTTGCAAAAAGGAGTGCTTGATAAAGTTGTCGGATTTTTGAAAAAAAAAGACTTTACGTACGAAGTTATTGTTTCAGATGACGGCTCCAAGGATGGAAGCATTGCATTTGTCGAGCAATTTATCAAAGAACATTCCCATGTTTTTTTACAAAAAAATCAGCACAAGGGTAAAGTTGGAGCGGTTACTGCAGGAATGCTACATGCAAAAGGGAAATATGTTCTTTTTGCCGACATGGATCAAGCAACGCCAATTGAAGAAATTGATAAATTACTTCCTTTTCTTACAGAAAAAAAAGCAGACATCGCGATTGGTTCAAGGACTTACAAAAATATCGGATATCCCTTTTCTAGACTTGTTTTGCATGAAGGAATGATTTTACTTCGAAAAGCTATTGTTGGCATGGGAAATTTACACGATACGCAGTGTGGATTTAAGATGTTTACAAGAGATGCCTCCCAAAAATTATTTGCAAAAATGTCCAAACTTCATAATGGATTTTCGCAAATAAATGGTTCTGCAGTTACTGCAGGATTTGATGTTGAATTGTTATTTATTGCTGCAAAATCTGGCTATAAAATTGTTGAGGTTCCAGTACGCTGGCTCTATGTTGAAACAAGACGTGTTAATCCTGTCAGAGACTCTGTCGCCGCTATTTTGTATCTTTTGCAAATTCGAATCAACAAATTAAACGGCATGTACCAATTGTTATGAAATTACCAAAAATGTTATTCCTAGGATATGCAGTCTCAATTTTTTTTCTTCTTTTGTATTCATACACACAAATAGATTTAAGCTTAACATTTTCTCGTTGGTCTGTATGGCAGGTAATAGAAAAGTTTTTTCAATACATTGGATATTTTGAGCGTCCCTTATCAACAGCATTGTATTCGTCGCTTCTCTTAATTTTATTTGGATTTTATGCTGTTTTTATACGATTTGCCCAGTTAAATAGGCTTAAAATGAGTTTTTTTTGGAAGCTTATTCTTGTTACCTCCGTCATCTTATTTCTTTCCTATAACGCATTTTCTTATGATTTTTTTAATTATATTTTTGATGCGCGAATTTTTACACATTATCATCTCAATCCATATTTCTATAAAGCGTTGGATTTCCCAACAGATCCGATGCTTTCGTTTATGCACTGGACGCATAGAGTCTATCCATATGGTCCTATTTGGCTTTTAGCAACAATTCCATTATCTTATCTTGGACTTCAATTTTTTCTGCCAACATTTTTTCTTTTTAAATTCTTTACTATTGGGTGTTTTTTAGCTGCCTTATATTTTTTAGATAAAACACTTGCACTTGTTGCTCCAAAAGATCGTATTGTTGGATTTGTTCTTTTTGCCTTTAATCCACTTGTCCTTATTGAATCACTTGTTTCAGGTCATAATGATATGTTTATGATGTTTTTGGCAATTTGTGCTTTTTATTTGCTTGCAAAGAAGCGCTATCTTAGAGCACTTATTCTGCTTTTACTTTCTATTGGTGTTAAATTTGCAACAGCATTTTTACTTCCTGTATTTTTGTATGTTTGGTGGGCACAAAGCGCTGGGAAAAAATTTTCATGGAGAATTATTTTTGCATGTTCTGTTGGTCTTATGAGTATTGCAGTTTTTTTGGCAGCTTTTAGAACAACCTTTCAGCCCTGGTATATTTTGTTTGCATTGCCTTTTGGAGCTTTCTTGGGGAAAAAATATTATATAATTTTGCCAACTGTAGTATTGTCATTTTTTTTACTTCTGGAATATACACCATATCTCTACACAGGAAATTGGAATCCACCAATTCCTTCTATATTACAAGGATTAACGATGTCAGGTATCATGTTTTCACTTATTGTGGTGATTGGTCGTAGTATAAAAGACCTTTTCAATACTCAAAAAACCGTATAAAATAAACCAAAGTAAGGAGTCTTGTTGCATGAAGGTATTACAAACATACAAAAAAGAAATCATTATTACACTTATTTTACTCGCTGCATATCTTTTTCTTCGCACATAC
>PPGL01000051.1 GCA_003173915.1 Candidatus Levyibacteriota bacterium
AAAAGATTCTAAAATTCAAAAAAAGGGATTAAAACTCGCGAAACTTTATGCTGACCGAGGGTCAAAAATTGCAGTTAAGTATCTCTTAAATGCTTATCAAGAAGGTGAATTTGGATTAAATTCCATGAATTTTAAAGTAAAAAGAAAAGAATTAAAGCGTAGCCAAACATTTGTTCGTTGGGGAGCGGAATATGCCGTTCAATATTTATTAGGTCCTTATAAAAATGAAGGATTTACCTTGTATTCAGAGGATTCCAGAATCCAAAGAAAAAGATTAAAGCTTCTCAGAAGTTATGCTGATCAAGGATTAGAAGATGCGATACATCATTTATTAATCGCTTATAAATATGGCTATTTTGGATTAGATATCAATGATCTTCAAGTCAGAAGTGAAGGGTTAGAGCTTGCCAAAGCTTATGCGATTAAGGGATCGGGAAGTGCGATGAAACATTTATTTCATTTATGCATGAACTTTCCTTATACCGATGATTAGACCTGTTGCATAATTAAAAGTGGCTCAGATTCGAGTTCTTTTCCAGAAGTTTTATACAAAGAAATTGAATTGTAAAAAGTCTTTTTTGATTTTGGGCAAGGGCAAGAAAATGAATTATGCAAGAGGCCTATTAATTCAGGCGATTTTTGCCTTGATTATTTTTCTAGTTATTGATAGACTCATTTGAAAATTGCATTCTAACTTTCATTCTTAACCGTACTTTTTTCTTTTGCAGAAATTTCTGCAAAAAAAAAAGTGCATGAAAAATTTAAATCAAAACCAATCTCTCTCTGATTCTACTACACCTTGGGAGAAGCGAGCTCTTATTTTAGGGCAGTTTTTCTTAATCATCTTTGTTTACCACATCTTAAAAGATTTGAAAGATACGCTGGTGATCACTTCTAGTGACGCGGGTGCTGAAATCATTCCTTTCATTAAGATTTGGATCATCCTTCCTTTTGCTGTTTTGGTCAGTTATCTCTTTTCTAAAGTTTATCAAAAAGTGGGCAGAGAAAAAACATTATATGTCTTTGTGTCCTTGCTTTTAGGCGCTTATGCTCTTTTTGCTTTTTGTCTTTATCCCTTTCGACAAGAACTTTATCTCGATCGACTTGCTGGTTTTTTAAAAATGATTCTTCCTGTGGGATGCAAAGGCTTTATTGCCATGATCGGCTATTGGATTTATACCTTTTTTTATTTAGCAGCAGAATTGTGGGCGATGATGATTCTCACTGTTCTTTTTTGGGGATATTTAAATGAAATCACGACAGTTGAGCAAGCAAAATATTTTTATCCCCTCTGTGTCTTTACGGGCAATTGCGCTGGAATTTTGTCAGGACAAACATCTCGTTTCCTTTGCCATACACTCATCGACTCTCTTTCCTGGCAAGAGACGATGCAGCTCATGGTTTTGATTGTCATCGTTTGCGGCATGAGCATTATGGCCATTAATCGAAGGCTTTCAGTGCTTTATGGCTCCTCTTGTGTGATTTCCTCAAAAACCAAGAAATTTGCTTCTCTTTCCTTTAAAGAAAGTCTTCTTTGTGTGTTTCAATCACGACCGCTATTTTGTATTGCTTTATTAGTCGTCGGCTTTGGTTTAACCAGCAATTTAATAGAAGTCGCATGGAAGGAAAGCATTAAAAAATTTTATCCGATGCCTCAAGCCTATAACGCTTATGTCAATCAGCTCACTTCCCTTATTGGCATTCTTGCAGTTGTGATGTCGCTTGTTTCTCGTCACATTTTCCAGCGATTTAGCTGGTCTCAAGTGGCTTTAATTACGCCCGTCGTCTTATTCTTGACAAGTTTTGTTTTCTTCTTTGCCTTGCAATTACCCTCTGAATTTTTACAGCCTTTATCCTCTCTTTTCCACATGCATTCTTTATATCTTGTCATGACCTTGGGATCTCTTTATTATGTTCTTGCCTTAACGGCAAAATACACGATTTTTGACATGTGCAAAGAAATGGCTTTCTTATCTATTGATGCGGAGGAAAGAATGCGAGCAAAATCGGTGATTGATAGCGTGGGATCACGTTTAGGGAAATCAGGTTCCTCCTGTTTATATCAGTTTTTACTCATCACTTTTGGTTCAACGGCAGGACATCTTTCAATTGTTGGTGTCACGGCTGTTGCTGTGATTGGAATTTCCATTATTGCCACAAGAAAGCTAGGACATTATTTATCTGAGAAGGGGTCTATGCCGCTTCCAGTTCAAACCTGAAGTTTTCGGTTGCATGAAAGCCCGTACCGAATGAATTCGGAGAGTTTATTGTGGAGGGAAAATATTATCAGGTGTGTTATTTATTACTTTTGTTTCAACAAGACTCAATTTTCCAGAGGGAGTATATATTCCTCCTCCTGTCTCTCCTGTGCTTGTTGATGCTATATTGCCTTCTACTATAGAACTTCCCAAACGCGCCATGCCCGCATTATAAAGACCGCCCCCTAGACCAATAGATTGATTAAAAATAACCGAACATTCTATTAAAGAGAGTACACCTTCATCACTATTATGGATTCCCCCTCCTCGAATTGAATTTATCTTTAGGCTACGAGATGTTATTGCATTATTCATTGTTATGTGAGACTGAAACAAAGTTGCAGTGCTTGTATTAGAAAGAGCACCCCCAAAAGTCGCTGTATTTCTGTCAAATTGACAATCTATAATATTGAGTTGACCCCGGTTCCTAATTCCTCCACCCTTTCCATCTTGAGCTGAGTTACTTGAAATTTTGCAACTCTCATGTAAAATGACATTACCGTCCCTCTCAATATATATTCCTCCCCCATTTCCTTCTTGCACAGTATTGCTTGTGATTTGAGTTTTATGTGCCTGCATTGTAGACTCGCCATCAACATATATCCCTCCTCCTCTGCCGCCACTGGTAGCCATATTATTCTTAATGACACAAATAGGATCAGTAGACACAGAATCAGTGGTTATAAGCAAAGAGTTGTTCAAGTAGATCGCTCCCCCAAAGGTGGCGAAATTATTCTGTATCGTGACCCCACTTAATTGCAGTATTGCTTGAGAAACAAAAATTCCTCCTCCCCCAGTACTTTCTCCCAAATTATTTCCTGCTCCATTACTAATATTTAAATTGAATAAACTAACAGTTATCTTTGCTTTATGACTTCCTTGAATGTTTAAAACACTCCCGCTTCCAATCACTCCTTCTCCACTCAGATTAGCTGGAACTGGAAATTGTTTTCCTTGCAGGGTAAGAGATTTATTAATGTTGAATGACCCTCCAAAATCACCTGTTAGCAGGAGAGTATCACCTGAATTAGCGGCTTTAATAGCAGTTTGTAAGTGAGTAAATGTCTGCTGAGTTCTAGTGTTGACAACGCTCCCAGCAGCCTGAAGCGTAGTCAATTCTAAGAAAGAAAACACTAATAACAGAACAAATAAAAAATACGATTTGCTTAAGAGGTTCTTTTTTCTTAACGAATTCATAGTCTTCCCTTATAAATAGGCATTAGATAGTCTCTATTTATGTTGTTTAGACTAATTTTTACAATCTTTTTTCTGTTTTTTTTAGATAACCAAGCCATTTAAAAGCGGTTGTTGGTGACCGAATGTTTAGGTTGATGGAAAAGAAAGATAGTTTTCGCGCACTTTGCTCCAAATGTATTCTGCACGTTTAGTTCTTTTTGTCCTTTTATCTAAACCTTTGCTTCCGGGGAAATTTTCCATATCAATTTCTTTTCCAAAGGCTAGGTAAACAGGTGTGACGTGGATGAAGCGTTTCTCTCCTAATTCTTTTTCGACATGGGAAGGGGGAGGCATTAAAGGATAAGTTTGTAAGGCTAAAGGATAAAAGTGGGTCAGATGCTCCGCTTGCTGGCCCATCAGCCAAAAAAGTTCAATGCTTTGCGTATCAAAAGGTGTAACGTCTACTTTTCCCGCTGCATTGGGACGATCTCGTCCTCCGCTAGGAGCCACATAGATGCAGCATCCCCCTTCATTTAAAAGCTCTTGCATTTTCTTTAGTGTTCGCTGGTTATGTAAAACTTTTTCCGCTTTTTTTTCAGGTGGATAAGAAATATGCTTCTTAGAATAGATGCAAAGAAGATTACGTCCTAAGCTCATGGGGATAGCCATAGGATCACTAATGACGCGATGGCCTGCGACGAAAATCATCTCACAAGCGAGCTTAGGATCGATCCTTTCAAGTAAAAGGCTAATAATCTGTGGATCTGGTTCTGTTTGATGGTTAGAGAGTAAAATGACATTTTCGCCTTTTTTAAGCTGTTCTTGAATCAGGGGGATGGCGTCTGTTCCAAACACTTGAGAACGAGAAAAATCGATGAAGGGGCGCATGAAATCAAGTCCAAATTGATAATAATCAAAAGGCTTGCGTACACTACGATGAAAAATGGAAAAAGAGTAAGGGTGATGGATTTGTTCAGCGACGAGTTGAATGAGTTGTTCAAAAAGGTGGGGATTTTTGCGAGGATCTGGTGATTGATCCCAAGCTTGTTGATAACTTTGATAAAATTCTTGAATCACCGCTTTAAGCTTAAGGGGCATTAAGCTTTTGTCCATATAAGGTTTCAATTGAGGAGGAAATTCGCGCATATTAGACCTCCAAACGCTTATTCGTGATCGTCGAGTAAAACTGCCAACTATTGAGATGGAGGCGGTCATCTGTTTCAAATGTCAAATGCGCTTGATAATCTGATGCAAGCTTCAATAAATATTGTTTATCAATCACCTTAAGATAACGATCGAGTTCTGGATGAATGACGAGCTTTAATGCAAATTGCTCTTGGCAGTTTAAAATCTTTTTAAAAGCCCTTTCAATTTCAATCGAAATGCTTTCATGGGATTTCACCATGCCACTTCCCGCGCAATAAGGGCATCCCGTGAAAATGGTTTGCATCAAAGAACCTCGATTGCGCTGTCTTGTCATTTCAACTAATCCGAATTCGCTCATCCCTAAAATCGTGCACTTGGCAGAATCTTCCTTCATGCAATCTTTTAGACGTTCGAGTAACCGTCGCTGATTTTTTCGAAAGCGCATATCGA
>PPGL01000005.1 GCA_003173915.1 Candidatus Levyibacteriota bacterium
AAGAAAAACTAGTATGCAAAGAAGAACAATTCCTTGGGAGAAAAACATACAATGATTATATCATGCAAAAGTTTTTGAATGAATTGAACAGAGTTACGACGAGCGTATTTTTTCTAAGAGTGTCTCAAGATTAAAACTAAGCGCGTTATAAAGAAATGTTTTTATACCTTTTTTTTGAGCCATTTCTAGATTTTGCTGTGAATCGTCAATAAAAAGTATTTCTTCTGGGAGAGCGTGAGCTTTTTCTATTGCTAATGTATAAATCGAAAAATCCTTATCTTTTTTTGAAAAACCTACTTCTGCAGAAATAATTGTTATGTTTTTCTCAAAACAATCAAAAATATCTTTATATTTGTTTTGTAAATAGGTTGCTATTCCCATTGGCTGATCAGACAAAACACCAAGTCTACAGGTAGTTTGGTGTTTGACTGTTTGTACCATTTTCAAAGATTGCGGAAATAGTTTGTAACTTTTGTAGAATTCATCAATACATAGCGGAATTTTTGTTTGAGATATATTGAGTTGTTTTAAAAATGATTTCCATCGATCTTCATCTGATAACTCATTTTTACAATATGCTGCAATATCGGTTTTCCTGTAAACTTCCAATACTTTTTGTGAATCTATTCCAAGTTTTTGCGAAAGATCTTGCTCTGCACCAGAGAAAAAATCTGTAAAAATAACTCCTCCCAAATCAAACAAAATTACTTGTATCATGAAAAAAGTATATCAGAGGAATAAATTATTTGTTTGCATACTTAATAGTTTATTTTTTCTTAGGGACTTTTGCTCCTTCTTTTCTTGCTTTTGACAGACCAATAGCAACTGCTTGCTTGGGGTTGGTAACTTCTTTACCACTCTTCCCAGATTTAAGATTCCCTTCTTTCATTTCATGCCATGCATTGATTGTTTTACTTCTTTTTGTGATTTTTTTCCATATTTTGCCATAAAACATCCTCAGTAAATAAATACATTTCTACTGCTAAGCAAACACTTTACGCCTACTTAGCAGTAGTCGGCAGAAATGTTATCTACTTCCACCTTTTTTTCCAGCTTCACTTGCTCTCAGAGGATCGTTTTTGAAGTTGCCTCCACTGTGAGACCCCCCTTCACTTCTTTCTTTATCAGTGAGCTCGTGCGCGTTACCACTTTGCTGTGCTTTCTGACCACCTTTACTTCCTATTTGCTCATAAAATTCTTCTCCATGAGTACTGGAAGTTGTTTGTCCACCTTTTTTCCCTGCCATGGCGTGCTCTTCTGGATCACTTGTATGACCAGAGCTCTGTGATCCTGCTTGTGCATGGCCTCGAGAATCTCCATGCCATCCTTTTCCTTGATTATCTCCCATTATTAACACACCTCCTTTCTCTATATTGCGTATACATGTAAAAAATCATAAACTATAAGCAACTGAGTAACAAAGGAGTAACAAAAACTAAGCGAGGAATAATTATTGAAGCTTTTATATATTTCTCGTTAATCAAAAACTACTGTTTTATTTCCATATCTCAGAATTCTATTTTCTGTATGCCATTTTACTGCTCGTGAAAGTACAATTTTTTCAATATCTTTACCTTTTTGTATTAAATCCTCAACACTGTCTCTATGTGAAATTCGCTGTATGTCTTGTTCGATAATTGGTCCCATATCCAGTTCTGCTGTAACGTAATGAGCAGTTGCACCAATAATTTTTACACCCTTTTCATGCGCCTGACGGTACGGTTTTGCACCAACAAATGCGGGAAGAAATGAATGATGAATATTTATAATTGGTTTGCCAAACTCATGGATAAATTGTTCTGAAAGGATTTGCATATACCTTGCCAGTACAATCGTGTCTACATCGTATTTTTTAAGAAGTGCAAGCATCTGCTCTTCTGTCTCTAATTTATTTTCCTTAGTAACATTCAGTTCGTAAAAGGGGAGCGAAGAAAACTCAGCAAGAGACTTTGCATTATTATGATTACTTATAACAAACGCGATTTCGCAAGACAATTCATTATTTTTATATCTATAAAGAAGATCCGCCAAACAATGTTCTTCTTGAGAAACAAAGACTGCAATCTTTTGTTTTACATCAGAGTAAAAAACTTTCCAACTCATTTGAAATTCATTTGCAATAGGGGAGAAAAGTGCTGTAAGTGCTTCCTTGTCCAAATCAAAACCACCTAAGTCCCATTCTGTACGAAGAAAAAATAAATTTTCTTCACTATCCTTATGCTCATCTGCATGCAAAATATTTGCATTGTGCTGGTATAAAAAGTTTGCAACAGTTGCTACAATTCCTTTTCTATCAGGACAGCTAATTAGAAGTGTTGCCGTATTTTTCATGATTATATTGTAACAAATATTTTAACATTATAACTAGTCAAGCTATTTAAGATTCACTTCACCTGGTTTCTCATATTTCATTTTGTTATACTAACAATATGAAATACAATATTGCTATTCTTGATGATATTCATTTATTGCCACAAGAACAAGAGAAACTTAAAAAATTGGCTGTTGAATCCTTAGTATTTCCAGACGAATCAGAAGTAACAGAAGACGAACTAATCAAACGAACAGGAAATGCGAGAGCAATTCTTATCAGTACTGATACTTGGATATATATTGGAAAATCGTATCTTACTGCTTGTCCATCGGTAAAATATGTTAGTATTTGTGGAACCTCTACTGCAAATGTTGACCTGAATCTTTGTAGAGAAAGAGGAGTTACTGTCACAAATGTTAAAGACTATGGTGACGAACCAACTGCAGAGTTTATCTTTATGCGACTTACCCAACTTACTCGTGGAGTAGGAGAATACCAATGGAAAGAAATGCCACATGAACTTATGGGAAAATCTTTTGGTATTATTGGTCTGGGAGCGTTAGGTAAATCAATTGCGCATCTTGCCCTAGCATATAAAATGCACGTTAATTATTTTACAACAAATAGAAAATCAGACTGGGAAGAGAAAGGATTACACTATTTAGAATTAGATGAACTTCTTATGTCTAGTGAGATAATTGTTATCAGTACACCAACAAATGTTCAAGCACTGGGGAAAAAAGAGTTTGAACTCCTCCAACCAAATACAATTCTAGTCCAGGCAAGTATTGGAAATCCTTTTGATAAAGAAGCATTTTACCTTTGGATTGCAAAGGAAGGAAATTATTTTATTTGCGATTATGGAGTAGGGGAGGAAAATTATCAAAAGTATAAAAGTCTTCCAAGAATTATTAGTAGTAAAACAACATCAGGATTTTCCTTTGAAACGCGACAACGCCTTGGAGAAAGGGTTATTGAAAACCTCAACAAGTATTTTGAGAAATAATCCAGCATTTATAACTCTAAATAAAACCTGCCACATATTGAAATTCTATACATTGACATAAGAGATAAAAGATACTAATCTAATAAAACATATGAGTAATAACGATTTAAAACAACTCTCTCAACTTCTTGATGAAAAGCTCGATCAAAAATTAGAGCCAATACAAAAAACGTTGGACGAACATGGTAAAATTCTGAACTCTCATACTGAAATCTTAAAATCTCACGATAAGCTCTTAAAGTCTCACGGTAAACTTTTAAAATCTCTTAAAAAGAACCAAGAAGTCATGCTTGATTTGTTAGATAGAGAGCAAATGACTCAGAAGAAAAGAATAAAGAAGATAGAAGAACGAGTTGGAATCTCTTCACAATCTTATTAATAGTTTAGAACAAAAGTGTACATTACTTATACAAGTTCTTTCGTATACCAAATTACTTCAAATGAATTACCACCACCTTCTGTGTAAAATTCTTTTTTCGTTTTCATTTTTCTAAATCCATTTTTTTCATAAAAATTTTGTGCCATTTTTTGTTGTGTAGACGTACGAAGTCGCAACTGCGAAATTCCATTATTTCTAGCAACTTTTTCTAATTCTTGTAAGATTTTCCCAGCATATCCTTTTTTTCTAAAATCAGGATGCACCCGCATCCGTCGTATATGTCCCGTTGTTTCATCCACTTTTCTAAATCCTCCCATTGCAACAATTTCACTATTTACTATTCCGACAAGAAAATCTCCTTCATTAAAATATGTACCTTCAATATCATCTAAATCTTGTTCCCACGGTCCACTTCTATATCCAATTTCTGAGTTCACAGAAGCAAGTTCATAGAGTTTTTTTACTGCCTCTTTGTCAGAAAATGTATATTTTCTTATTAGTAAATCACCCATCGCTTACGATTATACACAAAATTAGTACTCAAAGCAGAAAGAACAAACAACTTGGAAGGTAACTGCAAATTATGCAAAAAAATGAAGAATAGCAGCAGCAGTTTCAAGGCAGAAAACAGACGCTCCTGCTTGTACTGCAATTTTTTTGACTATCCATTTCTTCTCTGTTCCTCCAAAGATAACTGCACTGACTTGTGCTGGAACGATAAATCCAATCCATAAGAGGAAAGCCAAACTATATGAATTCCAACTAGAAGAAAGAGTAACAATAAATACTTCTAAAATAATTGTTGTCAAAAGAGTGACGAAAAGTTGGATACCATAAAATGGACCCATAGATTTCATCATTTTTTGCTGAACCTGCTTTGGAAGTTTATCAAATCCGTGAATTTTTCCCCACAGTTTACCAAAAAACAAACTATACCAAATAGCACCAATAGCAAATTGTGCAGCAGTTGCAAGAATTATGGCTATAACATTTAGTTGCATATGAAATGTGCTAATTAAATAGTAGAAACTTTTTATACTATTTGCAATAGCCAAATTACTTGATATGTTTGAGATAAACTTTTATTGAGACTTATTGATACTGTTATTGAACAACGTGGAAATATTCAAAGACATCCATAGAGACAAAAAACCACATCGGGATTGGTGCAAACGGGATAGCACTTCGCCAAGCATGATATTGACTTTTATATAAATAAACTGACTGGACGGTTTGTATAACATTTGCTCCTATAAATACCTTTACGTCAGGATATGTCCTATGTTGTATCCAGTCAGGTGTTTCTGCCATTTGCGTTGGTAACCCACCAGAAAGTGCCCATACTTTTTTTGGTAAAGAGGCATACCAAAGATGCGTTGTTTTAAATGTATTTTTTACCAAATCTGTAACAACTTCCGATGTCACAATATGATCGGGATGTCCATACCAACCAGATAGGTCATAGGTAATAACAAGGTCTGGTTTCTCTTTTTCAAAAATTGTGGTTAGGAATTTTTTAATTTCAGGTTTTTTATTTTTTATTTGTCCATCTCCAAAATCTTCTTGCAAAAGATTTGTTACATGCAGATTCTTTGCAATTTTCTGTGCTTCTTTTGTGCGAACACTTTTCAAATTTGAATCAAGTGTATCTGTTGGATTACCTCTCTCTCCTTTTGTTAGAACAACCCATGTTACTTTTGCTCCTTCCAGAGCAGCTTGTCGCATAAGTCCACTTGCAGTTAATGTTTCGTCATCTGCATGAGGGAAAACAACAAGAATACTTTTGAATTTTTTTGTGTCTTTTGAAGAAATAGAAAAATCACTTAAATAAATAAATGCTGCCAACCAAACAAGAAGAACAATAAAAATTACAGCAGATAAAAGCAAAAGAATTTTCATACGTGAAGCAAGTATAGCAGAAAGTTGTTGTATCGTATATTTGGGTAGGCTTATTATTTTTGGTAGAACTTTAAAATGTTAGAGGTTTATTGCCTCTTATCTCCTTTAAAAATCCATTGAACACCGTATTTATCATAAAATTGTCCATAGATTCCAAATGGCATGTCATGTAACTCTTGAAATCTATCCTTTTCTGCACCTTCTGCAAGTTTGTCAAAAATTGCTTTTAACTCTTCAAAACTTTCTCCTACAACAAAGATAGCAAATGTATTTCCTTGTATTGGATTAAACGATGGGGATGCCATCCAATCTGTTGCAGATATTTCTATATCACCACTTTTAAGATTTGCATTAATAAGTCTTTCCCATTTCTCTTTTGGAAACATATCTTTCATTGGAGTATCGCCAAGTTTGGTAAGGGTCAAATTTCCACCAAGACATTTGTGATAAAACGTCATTGCTTCTTGGCAATTTCCGTCAAATAAAAGAAATGGAGTAGTACGTAGCATATGAATACAGTATATGTTTAAAGAAGTTTTGAATCAATAGTAGAAGGAAAACTAAAAACTTGAAATCTTTAACTAAGGTTAAAATGTAAGTCAGGCAAAATTTCAATTGAGTTTCCACTTCCAAATTGTCCACCAACTAAAGAATAATGTACTTTTTCACCAAGAATTTCTTTCATCAAAACTGTTGCGTGCAGTCCTGTACAATGACTAGGAACAATAAAATCTAAGTTTAAAGATTCTAAATAGTGAATATTTTTTAAAAGTTCTTCTTTTTCACGTCTTGCGTAATGTAACCCACCAATGATTCCATAAATTTTCTCAACACCACTAATTTTTCTTGCATGCTCAACAATAACAGGTATAGTCGGGTGCGAACATCCAACAAGAATCACCAAACCCTTGTGTGGGACAGAAATAACAAGCGATTGTTCTTTATCTGGAGCATCAAGTGCACCGGTCGTATAAAGATTTTCTTCAAGGTGTTTACCATGAGTAATTATCGAAGTATTTTTATAATCTAATAGTTTTTGGATTGACTTCTCTTTCTTTTCTGTTCTATACGAAGGATTATACCCTTCTTCATTTATTTGCTGCATATCTGGGGGCAACAATAATTGCTGATTTGTAAACTTGTCAACAAGTCTGAATAATGCACCAGAATGATCTAGGTGGTTGTGGGAAAGAACTATTGTTTGGATATCTTCAAGTTGGAGCCCTAGACTCTCTACGTTATACATAAATCCTTCATATATTGCTGATGTATCAAAAAGATATTTTTTGTCAGCAATTTCAAGGAGTAATGATTGACCATGCGAAGCTAAGAAGCGACTCTTTAAAAATGAAGTAGTATTTTCCGAAACACATGTAACTTTTACACTATTCATAGATAGGTTATATCATAAAGTTACTAAAAGTTCGAATCCAATCTTTAGAGCGTTGACGGAGTTTGACATAGTTAATTAATCACATTTGCCAAAGGAATTACACAGTCAAAATTTGAATATTTGCTATAGGGCATGATAGAATTCCCTTCATATGTCGCTTGTGGAAAGAAGAGAAGCTAAACAAGAAACTCCTAGGTGAGAAGATCTTTTAAGTCCTGAGGATAAAGCTTTCATTGAAGCAAAAAGAATAGGTTTGTTTGCAGAGATTACTGGAAAAGGTTTTAAGGTTGATGGAGAGGTTGGTCAAGATACAGGCAGACTTCTTACTAGCGGAAGAGCAGCTGTCCTTAACTATGTTATGTCTGCTGTAGCTGCGGAAGAAATAGAAGCACGAGAGGTACGCGATTCACTATTAGGAAGAGCACGTACTCGAGAATACACATGGGGGGAAGGTGCCCTTGTTCCTCCAGCAGATTGGAAAAGTAGAAAAAGTCTATCTCGAGAGGATATACACTTTCATCCAGCAGGATTAACAATATTTGTGAAAAATGGAATTCAATCCAGATCAGTTGGTAATCCAGCAAAACTTCCTAATTTAATTTAAAATAACTTTCTAACCTCCTCCACTTCTCGTAGTTTGAATTCTAATTTTGTCTACTCCTGGTGAGTTAATTTGCAAATTGCCCGTTCACATGCTAACATTTTCTCCATGCCCGTTATTTTTGAAGCAATAGACGGAAGTTATAGCCAAACATTACCCGACCCTAACTTAGGATTAACTATGGGCGGTGTTTATGATACTCCATATATTGTTGCTGCAACGCTTCCTCCAGGAACAGATACAAGTCATTTCTCTACTGGGCAAGAAACGACAGGGCAAAAAAGGCATACTATTACAGCGGCAGGTATAGCTGTAAATGA
>PPGL01000011.1 GCA_003173915.1 Candidatus Levyibacteriota bacterium
TGATTTCCAACAAATTATTACATTACAACAACCAGTCACTTTTAGCGGACACCTCTACGACACATTAAATAATCCTTTGCCAAATCAATCTATAAGACTAAGTGGAACAAATGCAAATAAATCAACTGCAACAGCGGCAGACGGAAGTTATTCATTACAAGTCCCACCAGGTACGTACACGCTAAACCTGACTCAGAACAACGGAAATTTGCCAAACATTCCGCAAGGCTATTCTATTTCCGCAACATTCTCACTTACTCAAGATACTGTCGCCAATATAACAATTCCTACCAATAGAGTTACAGTCCATGTACAAGATACTTTTGGAAATCCTGTAAGCGGAGTAACAGTCGGATTTACCCCTAATGGAACTGTTAACTTAATTATCCCGCTGTGGAGTAATGTAAACGGTTCGGGATTCTCCAGTGGGCAAGGATTCACCACGGATTCATCAGGAAATGCGCTTTTGCTGATACTGCCTACAAACACCAGTTCTGGACGAGGATACACAATTACAGCTACTCCTCCAAATGGAAGCGGATACTCAACCAACAGTGTTTCAAATCTTAATGTCATGAGTAATTTTCAACAAACAATTGTGTTATCACAACCTATTACATTTAGTGGGCATTTGTATGATCCCCTTGGCAATCCTTTAGCAAACCAATCTGTTGGATTAAGTGGAACAAATGCAAATAAGTCGACAATAACGGGTGCTGATGGAAGCTTCTCATTACAAGTTGTTGCCGGATCGTATGTATTAAGTCTTTCTCAAAATGGAGGAAATATTGCAACCATTCCACAGAATTATTCGATTACATCCAACGTGACTCTTTCCCAAAATACAACGGCAAATATTACAATTCCAGCAAATAGAGTAACTGTTCATGTCCAAGATCCATATGGAAATCCTGTCAGTGGCGTTGCAGTTGTATTCAATTCACTGGGTGCAAAAATAAACCTTACAATCCCTCTGTGGGATAGCGTTACCGGTCAAGGATTTTCAAGTGGACAAGGATATACAACGGATTCTTCAGGAAACGTACCTCTCATTATTTTGCCAACTGATATAAGTTCCGGAAGAGGATACACAATCACAGCTACACCATCTAATGGAAGTGGATTCACAGTAGTAACTGACTCAAACCTTTCTATCATGTCTGATCAAACAGAGTTGATTGCCTTACAATTCTTACATCCACAACCAATAACAACAGTAACTCTTTCACCAACACAAAATCCTGATGGAACATACAATAATCCAACAACTGTTACCCTTTCTGCATCTGCATACACAGGCTTTACCAGTGCTCATACGTATTACACAGTTGATGGAGGCTCCCAACAAACCTATACAACACCATTTAACATTACAGCAGATGGTAGTCACACAATTACGTATTGGTCTGTCGACAATGCTGGAGTATACGAAGCACCAAACACCAAAATCTTTACTGTTCATACCAACCAAGCACCAGTTGTTGCACCTCTACCAGATGCACAAGTTGTTCAAGGAACAACCTACACTGCAATAGGATCATTTACTGACTCTGATTCTTCTTCCTGGACAGGAACCGTTGACTATGGAGATGGAACGGGAGCACAAAATCTTACCATTAATTCAGACGAAACCTTTAATCTGTCTCACCAATATGCTGGAGCAGGAACATACACAATTACTGTTTCCATAACAGACAATAGAGGAGCAACACAAACAGTAACAGCAACAATTGGTGTCACTCCCGCATCCCAACTGGTCTTAGGAATTAATGCAGGAGGAGATACAGAGGGAAATTATATTGCAGATACCAATGTAACAGGAGGATCAACGTATTCTGTGAGTGATGCAGTTGATACCACACAGGTTGTCAATCCTGCACCCCAAGCTGTATACCAATCATCTCGATATGGGAACTTCACGTATACACTAAACAATCTTACGCCTGGCGGACAGTACACTCTTCGCCTTCATTTCAACGAACTTTATTGGGGAACCTGGCATGCAGGATTTTGGGGAGGGGTAGGAAGCAGAGTGTTTAATGTAAGTGTCAATGGAACACCAGAATTATCTAACTTTGATATTGTATCCCAAGCAGGAGGTCCAGATAAAGCAATCACAGAGCAATTCCCAGTCACTCCGGATAGCAACGGAACCGTAACGATTAATTTTACAACAGTTACTGATAATGCTTTAGTTAATGGGATAGAACTCTATTCGGGAACACTTCCTGTTCCTCCACCTCCAACACCGCTGACCAATGTTTCAATAAATGCAGGAGGGAATGCTGCAGGAAACTACATTACAGACACAGGTTTTAGCGGAGGGCAATCATACACATCAACAGCATCTGTTGATACCACAGGAATTACCAATCTCGCACCAGAAAGTGTATACCAATCAGTGCGGTATGGTAATCTGTTTAGTTACTCTATCTTGCATCTTGTACCAAATGCCACGTATCACGTAAATCTTCATTTTAACGAACTCTATTGGGGAACAGATTTAGCAGGAGGCAATGGTGGAGTTGGAAGCAGAGTGTTTAATGTTGCTATCAACGGAACAAATGTGCTTAATAACTTTGATATTTTTGCTACTGCTGGTGGAGCAAATAAGGCAATTGTCGAGCCTTTCACTGCAACCTCAGATAGCAATGGTGTAATCACCATATCCTTTACCACTGTTACAGACAATGCAATGGTGAATGGTATTGAAATCTTCCAGTAATCTTCGAAGTTCTCCTTGGCAAAGAGATATTCCCTTCGCAAGAAATCAAAAGTACTCGCTGAGAATAACAAATAAAAAGCTGTAAGTAAAGTGAACTTGGAGTTTCTTTACTTCTTGAAAAACGTTGTGATTTACATCACAGTGCCTGTTTTAATGATATGATGTAATATACCCCTAGGGGGTATATATGGCGTACAGACCAAAAGATACACAAGAAAGAATCCTACACCGTCTCAAGATCGCAAAAGGACAGCTTGAGAATGTTATCAAAATGGTTGAAGATGATGAGTACTGCATTGATGTTCTTACGCAGCTGCAAGCAGTAGAAAGTCAGCTTAAAGGGACAGGAAATGTTCTCCTAGAAAACCACTTAAACGGTTGTGTTGCGGATGCAATCAGTAAAGGAAAGAAAGACGAAGCAATTAATGAAATAATGCAGGTATTTAAAAAAAATGAATAAGAAACTATTATTTTTTATCCCTCCAGTAATTATCATCCTTTTTGGACTTGGTGTGATTGTTGCAAAAAACAGATTCTTTACTCCACAAAAAACTCACTACCACGCTGGGTTTGTTGTTTTTCAAAATAATAAAAAGATAGATTTTTCAGATACAAAATACATGTTTCTTGAACCATGCGTGTTAAACAATAAACATGAAGACTCAGATGAAGATATTCAGATAGAAAAGGCGCATTTGCATGACAACGTAGGTGATTTAGTTCATATTGAGCGTACAGGAGCAATTTGGCAGGACTTATTCACCAACATTCATTTCCCAATTAATTATTCTCAAGTAACCGCATATATAAATGGAAAGCAGACGCAAAACTTCCAGCTTCAGGCAATTCATAATGATGATAGCCTTGTTGTTTTTATAGGTAAAGATGACACCAAATTATTATCTCAAGCTGTTACTAAAAGCTATATAGAAAAAATGGCGAAGAAAAGTACAACCTGTGGAGACTAATATGCCCTTGGATAAAATTATTGTTACTATCTTAGGAATTGCAGGAGTAGCATTTACCTATTGGTTTTTTTTAATGAAAAAGGACGACGTAGTAGAGGCAACAGATGCAATAAATATTACTGTTGAAGGTGGCTATTCACCAAATACCATTTCTATTCCAAAAGGTAAAACCACTAGAATTAATTTCTTTCGAAAAGACCCAAGTAGTTGTTTGGAAGAAGTGGTATTAGGAGATTTTAAAATCAGAAAATATCTTCCACTCAACCAAAAAGTTAGTATTGCGATTACTCCTGAAAAAGAAGGAACCTATGATTTTGTTTGTGGAATGAATATGTTTCATGGAAAGTTGATAGTTAAGTAATACTTGTAGTGAGTTAATCGAACTATGGCAGAAGTAAAGAAAACATTTTCTATTGAGGGCATGCATTGTGCTTCATGCGTACGAGTCCTAGAAAGGTCTCTAAAAAGAGTTCCAGGCGTAAAGGAAGCAACAGTTAATTTTGCGAATGAAAAAGCTACAGTTGTTTGTAATGACAATCAAGTAGCAGATACTCAGCTTTCATCAGCAGTAACCAATGCTGGATATAAAGCACTTCTCAACGAAGAAGCACGAACAGAAGAACAAGAGAAAGCTGCAAAGCAAAAAGAACTAAAAGATTTACGAAATAAAGTAATTGTCAGTCTAGGCCTTGGAGCACTAATTCTTTGGGGAAGCTTTCCAGGACTGATGCAAACAGCTCCAACAATTCTCCAAAACTTCTATGTGCAATTTCTTCTCGCTATTCCTATTCAATTTTGGGCAGGACTCAGTTTCTACAGAGCAACAATTCCAGCTCTTAAACATAGGACTGCAAACATGGATACGCTTGTTGCACTTGGAACAACAGTCGCATTTCTCTTCTCAACAGTGGTTACGTTTTTCCCACAAATTGTAAAAGCAGCAGGGATAGAACCAATACCATATTTTGATGTTGCAACAATTGTTATTGGTCTTATTCTTCTTGGTCGTTACTTTGAGGCAAGAGCGAAAGGACAAACAAGTGAAGCAATTAAAAAACTTATTGGACTACAAGCAAAAACAGCACGAGTAGTTAGAAATGGAAAGGAAACAGATATTCTGTTAGACCAGGTACAGGTTGGTGACACAATCCGTGTAAGACCAGGCGAAAAAATCCCTGTAGATGGTATCCTTTTGAATGGCGAATCGTCTGTTGATGAATCAATGATTACTGGCGAAAGTATTCCTGTTGATAAGGTCAAGGGAGACAATGTAGTTGGATCAACAATGAATAAGGCAGGAACATTCACCTATAAAGCAACAAAAGTAGGTCAAGATACTGTGCTTTCCCAAATTGTAAAACTTGTTCAGGAAGCACAAGGAAGCAAAGCACCAATTCAACGCTTAGCAGATATTATTTCTTCTTACTTTGTTCCTATTGTCATTATGCTAGCTATTGCCACATTTGTTTTATGGTATGTATTTGCTGGCTCGTTACTTTTTGCACTACTTAGTATGGTGGCTGTGCTTATTATTGCTTGTCCATGTGCAATGGGACTTGCTACTCCTACGGCTATCATGGTTGGAACTGGGAAGGGTGCAGAACATGGGGTGCTTATTAAAGATGCAGCAACTCTGGAAACAGCACATAAAGTGAGTGCAATTATTTTTGATAAGACAGGAACGCTTACAAAAGGAAAACCAGAAGTAACAGATATTATTTCTCTTAATAAAACTTCAGAAAAAGATATTTTGTCTCTAGCAGCATCTATCGAAAAGGGCTCAGAACATTCCCTTGCAGAAGCAATTATAAAAGACGCTGAAGCGAAAAAACTTGCCCTGAGCAAAGTCGAAGGGTTTCAAGCTGTTGCAGGATTTGGCGTTAAAGGAGTTATAGAAAAAGACAACATTGTTTTTGGCAATAGAAAGCTTATGCAAAGAGAAAATGTAAATATAGATAATATAGAAAAACAAATTACTGAACTTGAAAGTATGGGAAAAACAGTCATGCTTCTTGCAAAGAACAAAAAAATTGTAGGAGTTATTGCTGTTGCAGATACTATTAAAGATTCTGCAAAGATAG
>PPGL01000104.1 GCA_003173915.1 Candidatus Levyibacteriota bacterium
TTACACTGTATAAACGAACGCCAGTTTCATCAAAATAAGCATTGAGACATAAAGCTATTCAAGAGAACAAATGATACAATACACTCATGTGGAAAGATATTACCTTAAAAGAAAAAGAAGCATTTAACACATATGCGACACATCCTCTTCAAGCATTTGAATGGGGAGAATTTAGACAAAAAACCGGTGTTGGAGTTATCCGAAAAGGTCTTTCTCGAAATGGGAAACTATTGGAGTGCATACAACTAACTATTCATAGGATTCCGAGAACTCCTTTCACCATAGGATATTTTCCTAAAGGAAACATGCCAACACAAGAGACAATTACCGAACTTATCCGTATTGGAAAAGAAAATAATTGTATTTTTATACAGCTCGAACCAAACGTAGAAAAAACACAAAATACAGAAAAGCAATTTTCTTCTCTTGGGCTGATGCCATCAGTACACCCGCTTTTTACAAAATATACATTTCAACTCGACCTCATCAAATCAGAAGAAGAATTACTAAAAAATATGCATCCAAAAACTCGTTATAATATTCGAGTTGCAAAAAAACACGAAGTCATAGTAAAAGAAGATAGTTCACCTGAGGCATTCCAAGCATATCTCAAACTTACTGCCGAAACAACAAACAGACAAGGGTTTTTTGCACATACTCCCTTGTATCATCGACTTATGTGGAAAACGCTACAAGGGGATGTTAAAAAAAATAATCTTTCTGCACACCTTTTTGTTGCAAGTTATAAAGAGAAAATTCTTACCACATGGATTCTTTTTGTCTTTCACAACGCATTGTATTATCCTTACGGCGCGTCAAGTTCGGAAAATAGAGACTTGATGGCATCAAATCTTATGATGTGGGAAACAATAACATATGGGAAAAAACTTGGATTAAAACTATTTGATATGTGGGGAAGTCTTGGTGAAAATCCTAGTCCTCAAGATCCATGGTTTGGATTTCATCGATTTAAGCAAGGATATGGACCACGTCTTATTGAATTTTCTGGAAGCTATGACCTTGTTATTCATCCATCTCTTTATACAGGATATAAATTTGCAGACAAGCTTCGATCGTTTTTGCTACAATTAAAAAAATGACAGGAGTAACGCCGTATAAAAAAGGGTATCTTCCAGTATCTGACGGGCATGAGCTTTACTACGAAGCCTGCGGAAATCCGCAGGGAAAACCGATACTGTTTCTTCATGGAGGACCTGGAGGAGGATTTGACGATGATGATAAACGTTTTTTTAATATGGACAAGTGGCATGTTATTTTTTTTGACCAACGCGGATCAGGAAAAAGTAAACCCTTTGCTTCTCTTCATGAAAATACAACACAAAAGTTATTGCAGGATATTATAGCAATGTTAGATTTTTTTCAGATAAAAAAGGTCTGCCTTTTTGGAGGATCATGGGGTTCAACATTAGCTCTTGCCTTTGCAGTAACACACCCTGAAAAAGTAACCGGATTAATGCTTCGTGGTATTTTTTTGGGAACAACATCAGAAATTGAATACTGGACAGAGGGTGGAGTTGCAGATTTTTTCCCTGATGTATGGAATAGGTTTGTCAGTGTTGTACCAGAAAATAAAAGAGATAATATTCTTGCATATTATGATACCTATATGAGAGAAGGAGACAAGCAGACAAAACATACTCTTACGTATGAATGGGCACGCTATGAAATGTCTCTTCTCCATTTACAAACAAATGAAAAACGAATCGATGAGGATTTACAAAAACTGTCTTTTGAATCACTTTCGCCAATTGAAATTCATTACATGCTTAATAATTGTTTTCTGTCCAAAAATTATATTTTAGATAACCTTAAAAAACTAGCTAATAAACCTACAACAATTGTCCAAGGAAGATATGATGTTATTTGTCCTCCAAAATCTGCATATATACTTCATAAAGCACTCCCTCACTCATCCTTATATTTCGTAGTTGCAGGCCATAGTAGCTCCGAAAGCGAGATAACAAAAAAACTTATTGAAGAGACAGAAAACATGTGGGAAAAAGTATAATTACGCAAGCATTTTGTACAGGTAAATTTTGTTTTTTGTGTCATGACGAATAAGTTGTAACCTATTATGAAATAATTCTTGTGGAAATGGATAGACATAACTTACAAAAAGCGCACCTGTTTTAACTTCTTTTAAAAATTTTGGGGTAAGCCTTTTTAATGCATTTGGAATAAGGTAAATAAAAAAAACATCTGCTTTTCCAAAAGGAATATTGAAAAAATTGTCCCTGACAAGTGCTACTCTCTCATCAACTTTAAAACGAAATTTTATATTAAACCATGCATTTAAAAAACGCAGGGGATCAATTTCTATTCCAACAGCGGGTGCATGAAATTCTTTTGCAGCAATGCAAATTGTATTACCTGTTCCACAACCTAAATCATAAATAACTGTTTTTTCATTAACACTTGCAAGTTTACACATAGCGCGAGCAATATCTGGCTTTGTTGTCCAAAAAGGAGCCCACGGACTATCAGGTGGCCACACCATTGAAATAAGAAGTAATAATAAAAAAATTGCTACCAACAACAATGCGTTTACAAGAAGGAAAAGCATATCATTTATTTTACACTGTTTTTGGATATATTACCCTACCAATTATTTCTTTTTTTTCAATCCAACCAAATGTACGACTATCAGTACTTTCATAAGTGTTATCACCAAGAACAAAATATTTATTTCGCTTTATCTCTTTTACTCTTTTTAAAAAATATCGTTTTGTAGGATAATGATAAAAAACAATCACACTTCCCAACACGATAGCGGAAAAACGATGGTTGATAACCAGTACTCTATCTCCAGGTGAAAAAGTTGGTTTCATACTATTGCCTGTTACACGAAACACTAGTAGAGGAGAGAAAGAAAAAAATATTTTTTTAAAAATTGAACTATTACGAAGTATAGGTAACTATTTCTCCTTTTGTTGGATATAATGATGGGACACGAACAGGAGTAACGTTTTTGGTTTTATAAAAAATTTCAGCAACTTGTAACACTTTTTCAATAAGCATCTGAGCTTTTTCAACACTCACCTGCTGACGAGTTTCAATAGAAAGTTTCACTGCATCTTTAAGTAATCCTTTCAACTCTGGAAACTTTTCGTGATGCTCTGGTTTGAAATAATCATGTTCAAGTGTACCTAACTCGCTTTCAACTCGAGAACCATGTTCTTCTTTTACATGAACAACTCTAGAAACATCATGCATCGTTTCTTTTTCTCCCAAAAGTTGTGTCATACGAAGTACCGTGTGTGCAGCAATTTGTGCTGGCGTTGGGTCATAGATACCACACGGAATATCACAATGTGCGTAAACTGTTTGAGAGGGAAAACGAGAAAGAATTTTTTGTAAAATTTTCTGTTTCATGTAGTTATACAGTAGTCTTTTGAGGTTTTCTTGTCAAGATCTTTTACTTTTTTCATACCTATATTTACACGTATCAACTGAAAATAAAACAGGATTAGATTGTTACAGGTTGCGTAAACATCTATACCTTCTATTCATGTTGTGAACACCCAGATATTCGTTAATATGCTATAATAGAGAAAAGCGTTGATACTGCAACACAGTGGAGCTGAGGAAAGAAATTCTTTAAGAATGTAGAATCCTTCGGGTTGCCCGTTATAGCAATAAGAGAATAAAGTAAGGTGGCACCGCCCAGAACTTCTGAGCCCTTACAAAATTAGCAATAATTTTGAGGGCTTTTTGTATTTTTTTATTATAGTAATATGCAAAAAAGAAAAATTTCTGCAACCATGGCAACACAACATCCAGATCATGCTGCAACTCCTTATTGGCATTCCGGTCCATTTATTAGCACCCAAGATGAAGCACGCGAAGCATTTTTGGCTTTTTCCGAACTTGGCATACATGAATATAAGTGGGACTGGGAAGGAAAATTGGTCGATGAATCAGTCCTTGAAAGATTTTTTGCAGAACATTTTGATTTTTTTAAGAAATATCCATTAGGACAAGAGCGATTCTTAACATACAGACTACCAAATCCTAAAGTACAAACAGAGTTTAGAATAGGACGAGCATTCATGAATTTGGCAAGTGCCGCCTCTGTTGCCAAACATTTTGGTCTTCCCACTCCTCCTCTTTTTGAAGTTATTTTACCCATGACAGAAACTCCTGAGGAAATTATTGCTCTTCAAATTGCATATCAAGAAATGCATAAGCTAAAACATCCTTTATATCGTTTAGAAAATATTTTGACAAATCTTCGTGTTATTCCACTTTTTGAGCAAGTTGGGACGATTATTAACTCTGACAAAATTTTACCAAAATATTTTTCACTTTATCAAAAAGAATTTAAAAAACTTCCACCGTATTTTCGACCATATGTTGCTCGCTCTGATCCAGCACTTAATTCAGGCATGCTTCCAACTGTTTTGGCAATAAAAATAGCTCTTTCAAATTATCAACAGCTTGAAAAAGAGCTTGGCATTCCAATGTATCCAATTATTGGGGCAGCAGCACTTCCATTTCGTGGAGGAATTTCTCCACATACCATAATGGATTTTGCGAACGAATATAAAGGGATACGAACAACAACAATCCAAAGTGCATTTCGATATGATTTTGAGAAACAAGAAGTTATTGATGCAATTGCACAACTTGAAGATATTCTTCCAAAACGTACTGCGATACATATTGACTCAAAAGATCAACAAGAATTAAAACATGTTATTGCACAAAGTGAAATTTTCTATCGCCAAACAATAGAAAAAATGGCTCCCCTTATTAATGCGATCTCCTCACATATTCCACCCAGGAGAGAGCGGGTTCAGCATATTGGTTTGTTTGGATATTCAAGAGGGGTTGGTAAAGTCAAACTTCCTCGTGCAATTACTTTCACAGGAGCACTCTATTCTCTTGGCATTCCACCAGAAATTATTGGAACAGGAAGAACTTTAAGACTAATAAGAACACAGGGAAAAGAAGCATTGGTAAAAAAGTATTATCTCAATCTAACATCAGACCTTTCGTTTGCAGGAAGATTTCTTAATAAATCTGTTTTGAAAAAACTTACGAAAACATCTTCTGCTTGGGAAGAAATAGAAACAGATGTAAAAGAAATTGAACAATTTTTGGGGCATACACTTGCTCCACAAAAAGATACAGAAAAAGAGCATCACCATATTTCAACAGTACTTTTTCAGCATCTTGAAAAAGGACTCCCAATACAATCCCATATCAATCAGAGCGCACTTCTACGAAAAAGCTTAGGATAACTTGACAAACCTAGTAAATTTATGATACTAGTATGAAAGTAATTTATGTCTTCATCTAAACTTCCTTTTTTATTATTTTTTATCGTTATCATTGCACTTGTTGGAGGAATTTTTCTTATGTCTTCTCATAAAATACAAAAACCAGTTGCTACCCAAACTGGCTCTGCTATACAAACAATCTCTCCAACTCCCTCACCTATTCTCCCAGCAGGAACAAGCAATACGCAACTTGATCAAGATACAACGCAGATTGATAATTCAATGAATTCATATAACAATGACGCAACTGCAGTAGACCAAGGACTAAACGATCAACAAACAAATTTACAATAATGAAAAAACATATTATTACAATCATTACTGTTGGTATAGTGACACAGTCAGTTTTTGTACCGATAAGTTTTGCACAAACTGTTACCCCAACACTTGGACCACGAGCACAAAAAATAGAGGAATTACAGCAATCGAGAATCACCGATCTAAAAACGCGCGCAGATGCAGAAATTACCAGAAGAATTACTTCTCTTTCCTCTCTTGTTACACGACTTGGCAATATAAAACATCTCACAGCAGCACAAGTTTCATCCTTTACAAACGAAGTAAATACTGAAATTAGCAACCTAACTGCTCTTAAAACAAAAATTGACGCTGACACAGACCTCCAAACACTTCGGATAGATGTACAATCAATAATAAAGTCGTATCGAGTTTATGCACTTTTTCTCCCACAAATTAACCTCCTTGACGGCGCAGATAGAGCCCTAAATGTTATTGGTGAGTTTTCGGCTTTGATCACAAAACTTCAACAAAGAATTCAAGAAGCGCAAAACGCAGGACAAAATGTTTCTGCACTACAAACTTCTCTTCAAGACATGCAAAGTAAGATTACAGATGCTACTTCTCAAGCACAAGCAATAATTTCCTCTGTTAGTCCTCTCACACCTGATGGATATCCTGGCAATAAAACAACACTTCAGTCTGCTCGTGGTATGATGAAAGTCATCTATCAAGATTTTGTTGAAGCACGAAGTGATGCAAAAACGATTATCCAAGGTCTCAAACTCATGAAGCAAGGAGCTTCACCTGTACCTTCAGTATCGCCTACACCAACACAATAAGAGATTACTAGAAAAGTACATACCTAGAACCTCTTTCTGTTGTTATATATTTTATGAAAAGTCTCTTTGGTAAATTTATTCCATTTATATTTTTATGTGCGTTCTTTTTTACGTCTTTTAGTTTATTTACAATATTCACCAATGTCATGACGTTACAAAAAGACGAGATGCTTATTGCAAAAAATAATGCCGAAATAGCAAAAGAGTATAAAATTATATACACAAACACCGTACTTACTTTTTTTGGAAATACATTTATTATTCTCATTGCATTTTATTTCTTAAGAAAAGAATTCCAAGAACGATCAGAAGTAGAACTCGCAAAAGATGATTTTATTAATTTAGCAAGTCATGAGTTAAATACTCCTATAACAAGTTTGAAAATTTTTAGCAAAGTTTTACGAAACAAACTAGATAGCGGGAAATCTTTTGAAACAAAAAAATATTTAGATAAAATTGACGAGCAAACGAATAAACTCGTAATGTTAATAACTGATCTTCTTGATATTTCGCGTATTCAAACTGGCAAGATAAAAATTAATAAAGAAAGATTCAAACTTTCATCGCTTATTTCCGACACGGTTGAAGGAATACAAGGAACGACTCAAATGCATACAATCATCACAAAGCAGGCTTATGTACAAGACATTCTTGCAGATAGATATAGATTGTACCAGGTGTTGGTAAATTTATTAACAAACGCTATTAAGTACTCTCCAAAAGGAGGAGAAATTATTATTAACACAATAAAAAACAGCAAATCTGTGACTATTTCCGTTTCAGATGAAGGAATTGGCATTGATAAAAAATATCAACAGAAAATTTTTGAAAAATTGTATCAAGTTACTGGAGTGAAAGAAAAAACATTTCCAGGACTTGGGATAGGACTTTTTATTTCTAAAGAAATTATTGATATGCATGGAGGAACAATGTGGGTAAAAAGTATTAAAGGCAAAGGATCAACATTTTCCTTTACTATTCCAGTCTGATATGGAAAAGCGAATTATTATTATAGATGACGATAAAGATATTTTGGAAGCATTAAAAGAATTGCTTGAAATTGAAGGATATGTTGTTAAAATTAACCCAAATGGTGATAACGTCCTTGCTTTAATTGAGCAATTTAAACCAAACACGCTTTTACTAGATTTTTTACTTTCTGGTAAAGATGGTGCTTCAATTTGTAAAGCAATCCGTCAGTGTGAAAATACGAAATTTTTGCCAATTATTATGATGTCTGCGCATCCGTATGCGCAAAAAGCAATTGCTGATTGCGGAGCAAATGAGTTTATTCGAAAACCTTTTGATGTTGAATATCTTCTTAGAATATTAACGGCGTACAGTAAATAAACTATTTTTTTCGAGCAATAAATTTAAAAAACCTACTTTGTTTTCCATCGCGTGTTTCATCTTGGTATAGGAAGGCAAGATTTTTTTCATCAAACTTTTCGAAAAATTCTTCCCATGAAATTTTATTAAAAGGCTCCTCTTTTCCAAAACCTGGAAATTGGATTCGTAAGAGACCCGTCTCGCCTGATTTACTTGTTCCTTTTACAGATACTGGCACTCCTCCCCGCTCCTCTACCCATTTTTGTACAGTTTCGTGATCACTCGTAATTTTACTTTGTCCACCTCCTGAATTTTTTTTCGTTTGCTCGGACATAATATCACCCCCTTTAATAGAACGCCCCTGAGGGTATTCTTAAATGGAATCTGTAGCGTAGTTTGTTACATCAAAACCTTAACCAAAAAAAGGTAAGAAGGAAGTAATAGGAGAGAATTCATGTATATAAATGCTCCTTTGGCTTAATTTGACAATCCAAATCAATTGAATTATTATAAATCGATAAAGAAGTTGTAAGAGGTCTGTAAGTTCATTTCAGCAATATGACATTATCCTATCCATCTAAAATTAGTACTAATTTTTTCTCACTTTTCATCCGCCCACTTACTAACCAAACAATTATTGATATGCAAGTTTTATCACCTATTCTCAATACATCTCTTTTACCAAATACCTATACAATTTTACAAGATCATCTCCCTTCAATTCATACATCTATGTGTTTTAATGACAAAAATCTTCCTTTTTCAAAAGAAGTCCGCAAAACAGAAATTGGTCATTTGTTTGAACATATGTTACTTGAATACATTTATCAAATAAAGATTTCACGCGGATATACAAATGTTTCGGTAAAAGGAGAAACACAATGGGATTGGTATAAAACTCCTATGGGTTTTTTTACAATTTATTTAAATTTAGGAAGCGATGAACAGTATATTTTTTTTACTGCTCTCACACCTGCTATTCAATTATTACAATTTATTTTTCAAGACCATCAAAAGAACCACGTAGGGGTAAAATCCATTCCATCTTCGGAAAAGAACTTTACCCCTGTGCTTGTTTCAAAATCCTAAGTTAGGCTGCCATTTCTTCTCTTTCTCCGCGGGCCTTTCCACCTTTTCGACCAGCTTCTCTTGCTCGTTGAGGATTACGTGCAAAATTTCCTCCACTTACACTACCACCTTTACGACCAATTGAGCTGTAAAAATCTTGACCATGCGTTCGAGCTGTTGCAAGACCGCCTTTTCGACCAGCCTTTTTATGACCATCTGCATCACCATGCCATCCTCTTCCTTTTTTATTTGCTGCCATTATTCCACCTCCTTTCTTATATTAAGCCTACTTGTTTTACAGTAAATTGCTGGGGTTAAATAACAGGCAAAACAACGTAAGACTTTCGGAAGAAACATAATGAAGCATATGCTCGCTTTGTTAGAAGAGAGAATTATTAGAATATTGTAAGAAATAGGTAAGAGAATTTACTTATCCACTAGGTGTTTTAGTGATAAAAAGTCTTCAAGAAATATACGTTTCCATAGAGGACTTCTAAGGGCCGCTGCAGGATGAATTGTTAGAAAATATATTCTTTTCTGCTTTTTAAAATATCTTCCGTGCTCTTTTAGTACTGATATTTTTTCTCCAAGTACTGCCTGCGCAGCAACGGATCCTAGTAAAACAACAATCTCTGGGTCTATTATTGCAACCTGCTTATCAAAATGTATCTTGGCATGTGCGATATCAGCTGGTTTTGGAGTTTTATAAATTGGTAAATATTTAACAGGACTAGTAATGTATACTTCTTTTTCAGTAAAACCGCTATTTCGGATAGTTTCACGAAGCAACTGGCCTGATCTACCAATAAATGGTCTCCCTGTTTCTGCTTCTTTTTTACCAGGAGCCTCTCCAACAAAAATCACCTTTGCATCAACATCTCCCTCACCGATTACAGGCAAACCAGTAGCATTTTTTTTACAAATTGGACAATCCTTGATTTCATCTGCAATATCTTTTAATTCTTGGGATTTACTTTGCATAAAAAGAGTGGAAGTATTAATGCTTTGGTAGGTATTTTTCAATCATTTCCAAAAGCTGTTCTATATCAAATGGTTTGGCAATAAAATCGTCTGCTCCGGACCTTCTTGCTGCTTCTTTTGCACTTGGATGAGCTGAAACCATAATAATTGGGATCTTTCGTGTTTCTTCAAAACTTTTAAGCTTTTTTGCTATTTCTCCTCCATCCTTACCAGAAAGCAACATATCAAGAAGAATAAGATCGGGTAAATTTCTTTTGTCGAGTTGCTCTAAGTATTCACCATTTTCAACAGCAATTACCTTATGCCCTGCGTCTTCAAGTAAATACTGCACTGCCTCTAAAATATCAACATTATCATCAACCAAAAGAATTGTCTTTTGTTTATCCATCAGGATAATTGTAGAAAACTATTGGTTGAATAGCAAGCCAAGTTAAGAAAAACTAAAATCCTAAGACCTCTTTTACAAGAAAAACATGTACTCTATTTGGAGACGGCTCTCTGTTAAAAATAAGTACTTTGCTGGGAAATGTATTCCACGTTTCTGGAAGATCATACGCTTTTTGCGCTCGTTTTGATTCCAGAGGAACAATATATTCATCAATTCGTTTTTGTCCTTCCTGTATGTCCTCTACAATTTTATTTGCACTAATAACAAAAATAACATGTTTTGCCCCAAAAACTTCTCCTGGAAGTTGACTACCAGAATTGGAAGCAATTATAAGTTGGCCTTTATGAGTAACCGCATGTACAGAACCCAGCCCGTACTCTTGACTTGAACGAAGCGCACGAATTTTATCTGCGTCTTTCTCTCGATCAAGAGAAAATATTTTTTTCCTGATAGAAATATAGGCACCTGAATTATCAATTGCGTCCAAAATTCCTGCTTGCTCTAAAGTAATTGATGTGTTCGCTAAAACTTCAGCTCCTTTAGGAATCATTTCTAAAACTTTCTTTGTTGCTTCTTCTTTATTTTCAACTACAATTGTGGAAAAACCATTGTTGGAGAGATTTTGTGCCGTTTTTTCAATAACTTCTTCAGATGGGATAGTAATCCAGCGATTCATAAGTGTATCTTACAGCAAGTACTTCATTTTGTAAAGTAATTACTTATAATATAGCAATATGCTAATAAATATAGTATAATGTGTGTATGAATAAGAAAAATGTCTGTGGGGTAGCAGCAACATTAAAAGTTATTGGAAGTAAATGGTCTATGCTTATTCTTCATAATCTTTTTGAAGGGGAAAAAAGATTTGGAGAATTACAACGGACTCTTTCCCCAATTAGTCCAAAAACACTTTCCCTACGACTTCAAGAGTTAGAAAAAGAAGGAATTATCACAAAAAAAATATTTGCAGAAATTCCCTTACACGTTGAGTATAGTCTAACAAAAAAAGGCATGACACTGAGAAAAATTTTTGATACTATGGCGGCCTGGGGAGAAAAAGAATCATAATTTATTATGTTATTGGTTTTGCAATGACAATTAATCTTTTTGCATCCATAAAACCAGTACAGGTAAAAAGAGTTATTGTCTCATCTTTTGTTGGACTAATAACTGAAACATCTGAAGGATATACTTGCGTTATTTTTGTAACTTTATAGGTGAAAGTATGATGTTTTGTAGTAACAATTACTTTATCTGCGATAGTAACGTTTTGTAAAGGTAAAAAAAGTCCTTCTCGAGCGTGAGCAAAAATAACAGTATTTCCCTTTTCTCCAGGTAAACCGGATCCAAGTCCATATGATGCTGTAGTTGTTGATAACTCCCAATATCCATCTACAACTTTTGCAGGAACAATAGATAGATTAATGCCAACGGAAGGGATAACAATCCGCTGTGGAACTTCTCCTTTTTTTTGTTTTTTCGTAAGCGCATTACTAATAACAATAGGTTGTAATGTATGAGAGGTGAAAAAATTGTTATCAACAACAAATGTATAAAAAAACGGGAATAAGAAAAATACTAAAGACAATGCTAGGAAAAAAACAGAAACTCTACGTAGAAGAGACTTGGAAATAACTATTGTATACACAATTTATATAGAAGTCCGTTTAACAATACTAAATAGTATAGCTCCAATAGCCGCAGTAAGTGTACCAAGCATTGTGAAAAGATTTTGTGTTTGCGAATCAGATGATGTTGCAGAAATTCCCAGTACTCGAGACGGAGATACTGTTGGAGCAGGAGTATTTGTCGCACTTATTCCCAAAACCTCACTCGTAGGCGTCGGGGTCTCTGTCACAGAAGATGAAGAAACTGATTCAGAAGACGATGTTGTATTCTCGGATACACTTCCTACCGCTCCCGGTGCTGGTGTTGTAACAGTAACATTTTGTCCTGTTGGACAAGGGATAACAGCTGCAGAATTTGTATTTCCAGAATTTGAGATATTTGTCGAACTCGAAGTATTTCCAGTAGTAATACCGCTACTTCCTCCTGTATTTCCTGATGCTCCATTTCCTCCTGTGTTATTTTGAGAATTAACATCATTATTGATATTTGATGAATTATTTTGAGAAACAGATGTTTTACAATTTGTTGTTTGAGTAATTGTATTTGTAGAATTTGCACCATTGCCTGAAATTGTTTGAGACCTTGCAGCTGGAACAAGTGTTAAAAGAGGAACAGCACTTGCTGTTAGAATGATACTTGATAAAAATCTTTTTTGCATAGGACTAATGGATACAGGTTTATTCTCAATAAGGTGGGAGAAAGTGGTAAGAGATGAGAAAGAGTCTACCGTCTATCGATAATTCTTTCTTCCTCTACATGAGATTGTGATGGATGATTTTTTTGTGACGGAGGAACTGGAGTAATATTTGGAAGGAAAAATGAACATAGAGCGCCAAGTGCTATAAAAATTAATGCAGTAAATAGCGCTTCTTGTGATGCACTCACAATACCATTTTGTATATCCATTTTTAATGCTGCAGTAATTACTGGGTGTAAAGGACTTATATTCACTTGTTGTCCTCCTTCAATAGTAATATTTTTGATTTTATCTTGCAGTATGGTTTTAAGAATTTGTGGAATAAATATATCTGAGGAAACATTATTTTTAATATGTGTCGTCAGTCCACTTGCCAAAACTGCTCCTATAATTGCAATTCCAATGCTTGTTCCTACCTGTCGAATTGTCGCATTTGCGGCGGAAGCTTCTCCTGCAAATTTTATAGGAATTGCAGAAATAGTAATATTAGTAAGTTGTGCTGATGCCATACCTATTCCTATACCAAAAAGTATCAGAGAAGGCGCTAATGTCCATCCTGTTGCAAGAGGATTAAGAGACAGTGATAACCAAAATGTGCCGATAACAAGAAATAACATTCCTATAACAATAAGCCATTTGGGACCGATTCGACTTGCAACAAATCCAGATATAGGTCCAAAAATACCAATTGCAATAGAACTCGACAAGAAAACCTCACCTGTTTGAAATGCATTAAGACCTAAAACAGTTTGTAGAAAAATAGGCATAATAAAAAATACACCAAACTGCCCTAGTGATACAATTCCAAGTGTTAGTAAACCCAAACTAAAACTTTTCTCTTTAAATAAACTTAATCGAAGTAATGGAGACTTTCCATTCTTTTCAAGAGTATATTCTCTCCAGATAAAAAACCCTAAAAATATAAAAGCTATAAAAAATGCTATAGGAATAATAGAAATATTTGAGAACGGCCAGGTATAGTTACCAAGCGTAAATGTCATGTTTGGATGAAACCACCCATATTTTCTTCCTTCTATAAATCCAAAAACTAATGCGAAAAGTCCAATACCAGAAAAAAAAGTTCCCAGAAAATCAAACGAATCTTCATTCTCTCCGAGAGATTCTTGTATAAAAATAGAGCCTAAAATTGCTAAAATGGCAACAAAAACATTGATTCGCAGAGACCATCGCCATGAATAATAGGTTGTTAAAAACCCACCTAGTAGTGGACCAATGGTTGCAGATGCACCAGCAACTGACCCCCAAATCCCAAAAGCAATAGATCTTTCTTTTCCCTGAAACTCACTGGTAAGTAATGATAAAGACGTTGTTAGCATCATTGCAGCACCAATTGCTTCAATAAGTGCCTCTCCTAAGAAAAGGATATATGCATTTTGAGAAATTGAAGCGATAAAAGATCCAGTTGCAAAAAGTGCACATCCGAGTAAAAAAATCTTCTTTCTTCCAATAATATCTGCCACTCTGCCTACAGTAATAAGAAGTGTTGCAATAATAAGAGCATATCCAGAAACCACCCATTGTAATGCATCAAATGTAGTATGAAGGTCTCTAATAATATAAGGAATTGCAACATTTAAAACAGAATTATCTATAATAACAATTGCGAGTCCCAACGCTAAAAAAACAAGAGCAATCCATCTATTTTTTGGTGTTGCGAAACGAGAGAAATTCATTTACCAATTATGAAGGTATTTTTTGAGAATTAGGCTCAGGTATACTTTACAAATTATTAAGAAACAGGTAAAAATGAGGTATGAGGAAACTTTATTCCGATATAGAAAGACTCTGGGGAGGAAAATTATCTTTGATACTATTTTTTATCCTTCTTGGACTTTTTATTTTTACTCGAACATATCTTTTGGAGGAAAGAGCAAATTTTAGCTGGGATCAGACAACAATTGCGTGGGCGGTAAAACACATTCTCGTTGATCACCAGATACTGCTTACAGGAATGCCCGCAAAACTTAATGCTGGTTTTTCCATTGGTCCTTTATATTATTATTACAGCGCAGTTTTTTATTGGTTTACAAATTTAGACCCAGTTGCATCACTGTTGATTAGTGTCACAACTGCAATTATTAATTTTTTTGTTATTTTTTTCATTATAAAAAAACTTTTCAATTTACCTGTTGCCTTTTTAACACTCGCTATAGAAATAGTTTCGGTCTTTCTAGTAACATCTGAGCAATCTCAATGGCCGGTACCTTTTATTCCAACAATTTCTCTCCTCATCTTTTATGCGCTATATAGAGCACTTACGGGTAACATAAAATATTTACTTCTTCTTGGCTTTTTCATTGGCTTATCTTTTCATATTCATTTCACGTCTGTTTTTTTCCCGGTTATTGTTCTTTGTTGTTTACCTTTTTTCCCAAGAAAAAAAGAAACTTTTTTTTATTTTTTTGGCGCAGCAGGAATTGCATTTGTTTTTTTACTGCCAAATGTTATTGCAGCAATACAAACCCACAACCAAGCAGGAAATAATCTTGTTTCCTATCTACATCAAACATTTCGTTTTTTCCATGGACGCCATTTTTTACAACTTACCCACGATGCTTTTATTCAATTTGAATTAACGTTAGGGCTAGCTGCTTTTTGGAGTAAATTTATCCCACTAATTCCTCTTGGGTTTTGTGTTGCTTATTTTTCTCAAAATAAATCAAAATCCACTCGATTATTTTTATATCTTTTTGTGTTATGGATACTCATTCCTTGGATTGCATTCACGATGTATACAGGAGAACTTACAGATTATTACTTTTCAATCAATCGACCCTTAGCACTTTTTAGTATTTCTTTTTTACTTTTTTATCTTTGGCAACAGAAAATAATAGTTACAAAAATTTTTGCAGGAGCATTTTTCTTATATTTCTTCTACATAAATTGTATGCGATTTTTTGCACCAACGCATGGAAACTTTGATATCGTTAAAGAAAATGCATTTCATGCAATTCAAGCTGGAGAAAAGATAAACTATACAGAAGGCGTTCCAGAAGCGTATTTCTATTATGTTTATACAAGAGAAAAAGATAAAGAATAAGAAAACTCGCGTACGCCTTTTTATCGCATACATGCTTTCCAATCACTTTCAAGAAAAACTTATTCAGTGGAAACAATTACATACCCATCTTCCTGTTAGATGGACACCTGCAGAAAATCTTCATGTTACCATTATTCCTCCGTGGTATGAGCAGAACCTTAACATTATTGAGAAACTTCTAGAAGAACATCTTACATATCCAGCATTCTCCCTCAAATTTACTGATATTGGTCCAGGACCATCACCTGAAAATCCACGACTTATTTGGACAACAGCTCCATCTTCAGATGTAATTCTCAAGCTGCGAAAATGTGCGCAGCGTATACTCATGTTACCAGAGGAAAAACAACAATTTATTCCACATATCACCATAGGAAAATTTTTTCCAGATAGAAATACTACTCACCCATTTCCACCTTTTCATTCTCATTTTGTGTGGACCGAGCATATTAAATCTATTCAACTTGTACAATCTTTTTTACATAAAGACGGAGCCTATTATAAAGTATTAAAAAAAATCCCTCTTACAAGTAGAACTACTGAGGACTACCAGTTGTAATAATAACATCATATGCACCAGTGGATGCGGATTGTTGTATGGTAATATTTCCAAGAGAACTCTTAAGCGTAGTCACTAAGTCATCAAATGCTATTTTCGAGACCTGATAAGACACAACAATTCCTGACTCCGTTGCAGAAATAGGAGCATTTCCTGTATCAATCAATGAAAATCCAGCGTTTATTAGATTATTCTTAATATTGACTGCTTGCCCGACAATACCTGATCCATTAAGAATATCTATTCTCGTCTCTTTTTCCCCAAGCTGTCCGTATGTTGGTTCTGTAGTTATTAAAGGAGAAATCTTTGCTTCAACTGTTGGGGAAGGCGTGGAAGAACTCGTTGTTCGAGGAGGAACAGTTGGAAAAAGAAGAGGATATGAATAATATAA
>PPGL01000016.1 GCA_003173915.1 Candidatus Levyibacteriota bacterium
TTAAACAAAGATGCTACATATGAATCTTTTGGCATATTCATTTTGCGATTTTCTATGATTTTGTAAAGTTCTTTAAATGTCATAGAGCTCCTCCTAGTTTGGTAAAAAAGCAATTTTTATTTCCTGTGTGACAAACACTCTTACCAACAAGTTCTGCTTTTATAAGAATACTGTCTGTATCGCAATCAGAAAAAAGTTCAACGACTTTTAATTTATTACCAGACTCTTCCCCTTTCATCCAAAGTTTTTGTCTACTCCTACTCCAAAAATATACCCATCCTGTTTCAAGCGTTTTTTGTAAGGCTAACTCATTCATATATCCAAGCATAAGTACTTCACAAGATGTACAATCCTGAATTATTGCAGGGACTAAACCATTACCTTTTGAAAAGTCTAATTTTTGTTTCATATTAATTTCTTACTGGAATATTTAGTTTTGCTAGATAAGCTTTAACCTCTCTTATTTTCAACTGACCAAAGTGAAATAACGATGCAGCAAGTGTTGCATCTGCTCCTGCTTCTTGGAAAACGTTAAAAAAATCTTCTTTTTTACCTGCTCCACCAGACGCGATTACTGGAACCCCTACACTTTCTGATATTACTTTTGTCAATGCAATATCATAGCCATGCTTAGTTCCATCTTTGTCCATACTTGTTAAAAGTATTTCTCCTGCTCCTTTTTCGGTTACTTCTTTTGCCCACGAAACAGCATCTTTTTTTGTCGCTGTTCTTCCTCCATTTGTAAAAACTTGCCAACTCCCATTTATTTTTTTTGCATCGATAGCAACAACAATACATTGACTTCCAAATATATTTGCTGCCTTTGTAATAAGATCGGGATTATTTACCACCGATGTGTTAAGAGAAACTTTATCTGCCCCAGCTAAAAGAACTTTTCGTATATCTTCTACCGAACGAATGCCACCACCAACAGTAAATGGAATAAAAACTTGGCTTGCAACTTTTTTTACAATAGTTATCATTGTCTCTCTCCTTTCATAAGAAGCTGTAATATCAAGGAAAGCTAGTTCATCAGCTCCTTCCTTGTTATAGAACTTGGCAAGTGCAACAGGGTCACCAGCATCTTTTATATGTACAAAATTGATACCTTTAACCACTCGCCCCTTATCAACATCAAGACATGGAATAATTCGTTTAGCTAACATACCTTTGTACCTCCTCTAAATCCAGCATTCCTTCGTAAAGCGCTTTTCCAACAATTACCGATTCAACACCCATTTCTGCGAGTTGTTTAATTTGTTCTATTGAAGATACTCCACCAGCAACAGTAAAATTTCCTTTTGCAAATTCACGTAATTTTTGAATAGTTAAAAAATTTGGAGATGTCATGGTTCCATCTTTTTTAACATCAGTATAAATAAAATTTGTAACGCCAATTCCTTGTAGATTTTTAATTAATTCAAAAATTGATATCCGATTTTTTTTCAACCATCCTTGCGTTACAATTATTTCTTCTTTTCCATCCAAAGAAATAATAATTGAACTCCCGTATGTCTTTATAATTTTTTTAAGCCATCGCTTATCTTCTATTCCTTTTGTTCCAATAATGACTTGTTGAACACCCATTGCAAGTAAATCCACAATTGTTTCCTCGTCACGAATTCCCCCGCCCACTTGTAGAGGAATTGTTACATTTTTGACTATTTTTCTAATAATTTTTATATTTTGCATATTTCCCTCCTTTGCACCATCCAAGTCTACAATATGAATTTTTCTTGCTCCTTTTTTTTGCCAATTCAAAGCAATAGATACAGGATCATCTGCATATATTGTTTCTTGAGAAAAATCTCCTTGAAACAGCCTAACGCATTTTCCATTTCGTATGTCAATTGCTGGAATCAGTTTCATATTGCCTTCATAAAATTTCTTAATACTTGTAAACCAACTTCTCCGCTTTTTTCAGGATGAAACTGCACTCCAAAAATAATGTCCTTTTCTAAAGCACTACAAAACATTTCCCCATAATCTGTTATGCCAGCAACTACGGATTGATCTTTTGGCAAACATACATATGAGTTAATAAAATAAAAATAACTCTCTTCTGGTATTTTATTCATTATTCTTAATTCTTTATTCTTAATGCTTACCTGATTCCATCCAATTTGTGGAACCTTTAGTTTTGTTTGTAGCTTTTTAACTTCTCCTTCTAAAATATGTAAACAAGTAACATTTCCCTCCTCGCTAAAAGAAAGCAATAATTGCATACCTAGACAAATTCCTAAAAAAGGTTTTTTATTTGCTATTACCTTTTTAATGAGAACATCCAAACCAAAAGACGTAAGATTTTCCATACCTTTTTTTGCTGCTCCATCACCAGGCAAAATAAACCCATCTGCTACTTCTAATTCTTTTGGGATTTTTGAAACAAAACTTTTTACACCCAAACGATTCAAAGCATTTTGAATACTTGCAATGTTACCTACTTGATAATCAATAATTCCTATTTTCATATACTTGTTGTTAATTGTAATGGATTTTCTGCTAAAACAATTTGCTTTCTTTGCTCAGAAGTTATCAATTGTAAACCTATTTGATACAGTGCATCTGCGTCTGTATCTGAAGGTCCTATTGCAATGATTGAATTTCTCCCATTAATTTTACCGAGTCTAACTGAATATCCTTGTTGCGCTACTGCACCAAGAAAAATAAGATCATAATCAGGAAATGACTTTTTCCCTTTATCACTACATAGCCAAAGAAGTCCATCTATATTTCCTTTACATAATTGCCATCCTGCCCAAACAGCAGAAGGATAGGACGTTTGAGTATATTCACTCTTGGAAATATTCAAAACATTTGCCAAAATAGAACCAAATTTTTCAGATGCAGTACTCCCATAATCATAGACATCTATTGCTAATTTTCCACCATTTCCAAGTTTAGTTTTAAAACTTTGTGGAACTTTTACTTGTTTGTCCGACGAGGTAAATACATCTCCTGCTGCAACAAGATTCCAGGAATATGCAAGAGTTCCATCTAACCTACATGCGCCTACCATTACTCCCCATGTATTCTGCCCTTTTGCAAAAGAACTTGTTCCATCAAGTGGATCAATAAGAAGCTGCCAAAACTGATCTTTTGACTTTTCAGAAAATGAAAATTTTTCTTCTGCTTTTACGGAATATTCCTTGCCAAGCGAAGAATTGGAAAAATATTGTAAGATTACATTTTGGATTTGTATATCTGCATCTGTTACTAAGTCTCCATTCATTTTTTTCCATTGCAAAGACCGATCCGTTTTTAATCGTTTTTGAATTGTTGTGGCAATCTCAAGAATCTGTTTTGATGGAATTGCATTAAACACCTTTTTAAACACTAGTGGTTCTATCTGCCCTATCATAGTTTTCCCTCCATTCCTGTTCCTTTCAAACCAAGTGTTGTTCCTGCTCGATAGGAACATGGCATTAAAGATTCTCGTATTGCTTCTCCAAATGCTTTAAATGCAGCTTCCCATGTGTGGTGTGAATCAACCCCACTCAGAAATTGAACAAAAACAACACATCCAGCACCTTGTGCAAATCCTTCAAAAAATTGCTTTACATTTGTTGTCAACATATCTTCAGCAAACGGTAGCGCTAGTGCAGGAATATCTCCTTGCAAAAAACAATATGCTCTTCCATCAAATGCAAGTGTTACTGTTACTAACGCTTCATCAAATGCAACAGTATATGTTCCTCGTTGCATCACTCCGTTTTGCTGACGAGCATCAAGCATTTCTCTTATTCCTCTTCCAAAAGTAAGTCCAGTATCTTCCGCAATTACGTGATCAAGCACTTCTGCTTCTGTTTGTTGATACAATACATCCAGATTGAGCAGCGCTCGTGATGCAATACCTGTCAGCATATGATTGAAAAACTTACTCCCTGTTTGAATACGATAGTCTCTTCTTGGACTGTCTTCCAGAACCAAATCTATTTTTGATTCCCTTGTAATTCGAGACATTACTATTTTTTTCTCTGAAATTTTATCAAAAACAATTCCTAATTTACTTTTCATATTTTTCCTCCTTTTTTTTTACTCTGTCCCATAACCGTTCTTTTTTATTAATGCGGACATTAACACTATTCCAGTGTGCATCAAGTTTTTCAATTCCTGAAACAACATCAACAATTTCCTCCAAATTTTCCAAACCTTCCTGTGTCAAATATTGAACTTCAGATGATTTTTGAAAGGTTTCAACACTAACAGCACTCGACATCTTTGGCCAATATCCTGTTGGCAAAATGTGATTTGTTCCACTGGCATAATCACCAATTGCAACAGGTGCATAATTACCAAGAAATATTGATCCTGCATTCTTTATTTTTGGTAATACAGCAAATGGATCTGCAACTTGAATTTCCAAATGCTCAGGACTGTATTCATTTGTTAGCGCAATTGCTTCTTCCCAATTTTCTACAACAATTGCACAGGAATATTTTTCTAAAGATTTTTCAATAACATCTCTTCTTTGCAAATATTTGATCTGTCGTGAAACTTCCTGTTTTGTTTCTTCGGCAAGTTTTTTTGAATATGTAATGAGTACACCAGCAGCATCTGGAGCATGTTCGGCCCTTGCTAAAATATCCGCAGCACAATAGGTTGGGTTGGCAAATTCATCAGCCAAAATAACTGCCTCAGATGGACCTGCTACCATATCTATTGATACCTTTCCAAATACCAACATTTTTGCCGCTTGTGTATAGACACTTCCCGGCCCAGCAATTTTAAGCACTGGTCGAATAGTTTCTGTTCCATACGCCATTGCTGCAACACCTGCAATGCCCCCAACTCGATAAATCTCATCCACTCCGGCAATGTCTGCTGCAATAAGCATTTCTGGATAATCCCCTGTTGGCGGAAAACATGCAACAACTCTTCCAACTCCGGCTGCTTTTGCAGTGACGGCCAGAATTTGCATAACTGTTGGAAGAGGAACTTGTCCTGCTGGTACAGCAAGCCCAACAGATTCGATTGGCGTAATTTTATAGCCCACTTGAACTCCTGGAATAAAGGATTTCAAAACTGTTTCCTGTCGCGCTTTAGACAGAGCATTTTGTCGAGAAATACTTATTTGTCGTCGCATGACTTCAACAATCTTTGGATCGACAATTTCATATGCTTTTTTAATATCTTTTTTCGTCACTTTGAGATTTTTAATGTCAAAATCTTTATTATCAAATTTTCGTGTGTATTCCAAAATCCCAGCATCACCTTTTTGTTTGATTATTTCTAACCACTGCGCAACATAATCACGAATTGAAGACATATCAAACATTGCTCGATCCATGATTTTTTTCTTTGTTTTTCCGTCTACTGTTTTCCAGTTATAAATTTGTAACATATTATTTCTCTCCTATATTTCCTTTAATTTTTTTAACAACAATATTTTGAACTTTTTTCGCCGGAACTCCCAGATACATGTAGTTTGCGCCCAATCCTTTGTAGATCGAACAATCCTTAATAAATATTCCGTCTTTGGAAAGTTTTTCTTTAAGAAATTTTGCAGTTATAGTTGCTTTTTTGATTCTAATTAAACAAAACGTTGTCTTTGTTGGGATAATTTCTAATGTAGTGATAGTCTGCAATTTTTCTTCAAACTCTTTTTTGAGTTTTACATATACATCAAGCATCTGAGGAATTTTTTCCCTATTACTAAGAACAGTAATTCCACATGCAAGTGCAAAACGATTAATATTAAAGACTTGATTTGTTTGTTCGAGTCTATTGAGATATGTGGTAACTTCAGCATTTGCAATAATATACCCAAGTCTCACTCCAGCAAGCGCAAAAACTTTTGAAAAACTACGAGTAACAATGATATTTGGATATAACATAACTAGTGATGCTACGGAAACTTTTGATAATTCAAAATAACATTCATCAATAACAAACAGACAATTATTATTTTTTGCAAGAGACTCAATTTCATTGGGTTGTAATAAAATATTCCCTGTTGGATTATTTGGATTTGCAATCCATACAATTTTTGTTTTAGTTGTAATTGCATTTTGAAATTTTTGTATATCTAAAGAAAAATCTTCTTCAAGAGAAACAGTTTTAACAGTTGCTCCCATCATTTGGCTAACTGATTCAAAACATGGATATGATGGATTTGGCATTACCACTTCATCTTTTTCTGCGATAAAGACTTTTGCAATAAGCTCTAAAGCTTCATCACTTCCATTTGTTGGAACAATATTTTCTGAATTAACACCAACATATTGAGCAAGTTTTTCTTTAAGTTGTTGCTTTGTAGGACTTGGATAAAGATTTATTTTGTTAATCTCTTCCAAAATTGCCTTTTTATATATTGGAAGAACACTCTGATTCTCTCCCCACAAAAGTCGCATTCCAGATGTATCTGGAACATCTCCCCAATTAATTTCTCCCATTTTCTTTACTTGTTTTCTGATTAAATTTTTTATCATATCAGCTCCTTAAATAATCATTTTCTCAATTGGCAAAACGATAATTCCCGATGCCCCAACATTTTGTAATCGTTCGATCGTTTCCCAAAAAATATCTTCTTTAATAACTGTCTGAACTGAAATCCAACCTTCTTTAGCTAAAGGAGAAACCGTCGGAGATTTTAAACCAAGAGTAATTTTTTTAAGTTTTGGTAAAACATTTTCTGGAGCGTTCATCATGACATACTTATAATCTTTTGCTGAAAGTACACCTTTAAATCTTGTTATTATTTTTTCGAGTAAGTCTTTCTTGCCATTTATCAAAGATTGCTCATTTGCAATTAGTACTGCTTCAGAATCATACACTTTCGTTAACACTCTCAAATCATTCAACGCAAGCGTACTTCCTGTTGATGTAAGGTCTACTATTGCTTGCGAGACCCCTAACGCAGGTGTAATTTCTACAGAACCACTAATATTAACTATTTCAACAGGAATATTATTTTTTTGAAAGAATTTTTTTGTTGACTCTGGATATGAAGTTGCTACCTTTTTATTTTTCAGCTCTTTTATATCTTTAATAGTTGATTCTTTAGGAATTGCAATAATAAGCGAACAAAATCCATATCGCAAGTTAAGTAATTTTTTTACCTTTGGTCTTTCTTCATTCAAGATATTTTGACCAAGAATTCCCAAATCAACAGTGCCAGAAGCGACATAATCTGGAATATCATCATCTCGTACATACAAAATTTCTAGTGGAAAATTTCGACATGATGAAAATAGTCTTTGTTTATAACTTTCAAACTCAAGACCTGCTTTTCTCAAAAACTCAAGCGTTTCGTCAGTTAAACGACCTTGCTTTTGTATAGCTAATTTTAGATTCTTATTATTAATATTTGCCATATTTATCCCTTTCTTTTGGGTAGCTAACGGGAGTCGAACCCGCAACACCTGGCCCCACAAACCAGTGCTCTACCATTGAGCTATAGCCACCAAATTTCCAACAAAAAACCTCCCGTTCATTTCCCACCACCAAAAATAGTGATGAAAAAGGAACGAGAGGTATTCGACAAGCTCATACTCCTGAGCACAAAAAAAGACCTCCCGCGGTCCCATCCTTTATTCTTTAAGGTATTTCTCCTTAAAGCTCTTGGGCCGACTCCGCAACGCTGACATCGACTGCTGTATTTAACGGTTTAGCTTCCGTAAGGCATTTTGGCCTTCAGCTCCTGGATCGTGACTCCAGTCAAGCGCTTTTCTTTCTTATTGCATTTATCTTACTACTTTAGTATACTAAAGTCAAGGGGTCAAAATATATTGCTCCCTTTTATATGATAAAATAGATAGTATGGATGTACAGACATTAAAAGGCTTTCGGGATTTTTTACCGCTTGAGAAAAGAAAGCGGGATTTTGTCCGTGAAAAAATTGTTGAGACGTTTGAACGATTTGGATTCGAGCCACTTGAAACGCCAACACTTGAATACGCGTCTCTTCTTTTAGGGAAATATGGAGACGAAGCAGATAAATTAGTATACACGTTTGAAGACAGGGGCGAGCGAAAAATTGGATTACGGTATGACCAAACTGTTCCAACTGCCAGAGTTCTTGCACAATATGTCAACGAGCTTCCTCGTTTTTTTCGTCGATATCAAATTCAGAATGTCTTTCGAGCAGACAAGCCACAAAAGGGACGATATCGAGAATTTACTCAGTGTGACGCAGATGTTTTTGGAACCACCTCCCCACTCGCAGATGCAGAAATTTTAGCAACTTCATACTTTGCATTTCAAAATGTTGGGTACCCAGAAACAATTTTAAAAATTAATGACAGACAAACTCTCTTTACAACCCTTGAGCCTTTTGCAAATGAAAAAGTGAATACCTTTTCTATCATTCAATCCATAGATAAGTTAGACAAACAAACGAAAGACGAAGTCATTTCCGAACTGACGAATAAAGGTCTTTCAACTGAAAATGCCGTTGGAGCACTCGAAGCAATTGAAAAAGCAAAACCCTCTGAAAATTTACAGGAAATAATAAAAGCTGCAATTGCTCTTGGGGTTCCGGAAAATGCATTGGTATTTAACTCCTCTCTTGCACGAGGACTTGATTATTACACTGGAATGATTTTTGAAATTATGGTAACAGGATATACTGCTGGATCGTGTGGTGGTGGAGGTCGCTATGATAAATTAATTGAACAACTTGGAGGACAAAGTGTTCCAGCTGTTGGTTTTGCATTTGGATTTGACAGAATGGTTGAGGCAGCAGAAATGCTTAATCTTTTTCCAAAAGCAGTGAATCAAACAGCACAAGTACTGGTAACTATTTTCTCCCCCGAGCTTAAAGAGAAATCACTGGAGATTAGTTCGAGACTTCGCTCAAGTGGTATTAGTACCGAACTTTGGGTAGAGCCAACATCCAAACTGGACAAACAATTTAAATACGCAGACCAAAAAGGTATTCCATTTGCAGTTATTATTGGTCCAGAAGAAGCAGAAAAAGGAATGGTAACTGTTAAAAATCTAAAAACTCGTGAGCAAAAGCAGATAGCTTTTGACACTCTCCCCACTTTCTTTTAAAATTAGTCTTATAAAAATATTTAAATTGCTCACTTCGTAGTTAATCTTATTCACTTCCTATACCTTGTAATATTGTAAAACTATAATATTTCATGTTATACTTCACAAATGGGACAAAAATCATCACGCATGCAGCAGAGTCGTCCATCAACACCCGAACGTTTCGATCACGATACGACAGGTGAGTTTATCTCCAGGAGAGGCCCTCTAGTCTTATTTGCTGGAAGTTCAAATCAACCACTGGCAACAAGAGTACAAGAAGAGTGTAATAGGATGTATGGAACAACTGTTGATTTACTTTTTCCAATCGAACGCTTCGCAGATGGAGAAGCAAGTGCAACAATTCGTCGCAGTGTACGATCTGCATTTTTGGCTGCAATTCACCCCACTCCACCTCCAGTAGATTCCAATATCATGGAAATAGCACTTATGCAAGACGCAGTACTTAATGCATCTGCACGGACAAACCTACTTGTCATCCCTTATTTTGGATATTCTAGGCAAGATAGACCAACACAGCCAAGACAAGCTATATCTGCAAAAACTATGGCAAAAATTATTCAACTAGGAAGGCCACGAGAGATTATTCTTATAGACATTCATTCTGAACCAGAGGTGGCGTTTTTTGATAACAACATATCAACAGTAACAAACTTAACTGCTGTTCCAATCCTTGCTGAGGCCATAGTACAAAACAGTTCACCAGAGGACCTTGCAAATACCATAGTTGTTTCCCCAGATAAAGGAGGTCTTGCTCGAGCAAGAAATTTAAATAAAAGACTAGGAACAAATAGACCAACCATAGCATTTATAGACAAAGAAAGAGACCCCGAAATCCCTGATAAAGTTACGGCAAATGGAATGTCCGGCAATGTTGCAGGCTATAACGTGTTACTTGGTGACGACATTTTGGCTACAGGCAATACCCTTTCAGAAGCAATCAGGTTATGTCACCAGCAAGGAGCAAAGGCAATAGATATTGCTGTCACTCATGCTCTCTGGACGGGTGATGCGTTTGAAAGGCTGGTAGAGTCTCCCCTTGTACGACATATTTATGTTACCGATACTGTGGCTCAACCCGAAAGAGTTTTGAAGTCAGAAAAGGTCATAGTTACCTCCGTAGCACCTTTAATAGCAAAAGCAGTTAGAAGAGTCCATGCTGGAGAATCAGTGAGTGAATTATCCCAGTAAAAAGCCTGCTTGAGTTGTCTTTTTTGAGAATTTTTGGTATACTAAACTAACTATGAAGGCAAATACACACCCAACATACTATCCAGAGGCTAAAGTCGTCTGTGCGTGTGGCAACACATTCACCGTAGGCTCAACTGTGCCTTCAATTCATGTCGAACTCTGCAGTAACTGTCACCCATTCTACACAGGAGCGCAAAAATTTGTTGATACAGCCTCCCTTATTCAAAAATTCCAGGCAAAGCAACAAAAAGCACAACAATTCAAAGTTACTGTACAGAAGAAAAAGGAAGAAGAAACACGAAAGTCTCAAGGCCCCAAGACACTTGCAGAAATGCTCGCAGCCCTCAAGTAGCAGCCTCAACCTTTTGTCATCCTGGAGGGAGTGAAACAACCGATAGGATCCCCGAGAAAGATGCTATCGCTTCATTATATTCGCTCCAGCATGATAAGAATAAGGATTTTTCCTTGCTTCTTGATTCTTAATTCTTTATTCTAAACTTATGGATGACTATCGATACGTACAACTTGCCGAACTTGAGCAAAAAATTGAGGAAACAAAAGCCCTCATGACTGATCCTGATTTTGTCGAACTTGCGACACAAGAACTTGCGAGTCTTGAAGAACAAAAAAAACAGCTCGAAGAAAGCCTCAAAGGTAACGACGAAGATGAGGACACTCTTGACCAAAGAAACGTTATTTTGGAAATGAAAGGCGCTGCAGGAGGAGAAGAAGCAAAATTATGGGGAGACGAACTGCTTCGCATGTATTCCCGCTTTGCACAAATAAAAGGATACAAGATTGAGCAACTTGATGAAAATGTTATAAAAATTGTAGGCAGAGATTCATTTGGACTTTTTAAGTACGAGGCAGGAGTCCACAGAGTCCAAAGAATTCCAACGACAGAAAAGCGAGGAAGAATTCATACCTCAACAGCAACTGTTTCTATTTTACCCGAACTCGAAGATATCGACCTGCATATTAACCCAGACGACATAGAATTTGAAGCATTCCGAAGTGGCGGACACGGCGGACAAAATGTAAATAAAGTGTCAACTGCTGTACGACTCAAACACAAACCCACAGGAATTGTTGTATCTTGTCAGACTGAACGTTTCCAGGGACAAAATCGCGAAATTGCTATGGAAATGCTTCGTGCAAAACTCTGGGAAATGGAAGTTGAGAAAAGGCAAGAAGAAATTGGATCCTTAAAATCTACGCAAGTTGGTCGTGGCATGCGAGCGGAAAAAATTCGAACATACAATTTTCCTCAAGATAGAGTTACCGACCACCGAATTAATCAGTCTTGGCATAATTTACCAAAAATTATGGATGGAGAAATTAATGATATTGTGGCAGAAACCAAACAAGCTCTAGAAAATCAAGAAAATTAATCTAGTAACCCTATTGAGCTAAATACACTTTTTCTTTTTCTCGAAGTTCTTCTAATTTTTCTGTTTCTTCAGACTTTAATGCTCTGGCAATTTGTTTGCCGCTTGCAATGTGAGGCATCACAACATAATCCGCACCTGCTGCGTAATATGCACGGGCTTCATCTGTATCATAAGCAACAACAATAACTTTCGGACGTTTGGACAAATGCTGGACAAATTTTATAATATGGATATTATCATTTTTATCAGAAATGGTCGAAATTACATACTTTGCTTTTGCAACATTTGCGTGTTCTGCAATATCTCCATCAATAATATCTCCAAAAACAGTCGGAATTCCTTTCTCGGTAAGTGTTTTAATCATCTCTGGATCAAAATCAACAACAAGAAATTGGTCCGCATTATTTCCTAACACATCAATAATTGTGTGTCCCATACGAGTTGCTCCAATAAGAATCGTGTGATCAGTCATTTGTTGTGAATTGTGTGTAATAGTTTCTCCTCTCCCCTTTCTCCATTCAATAAATCCAAGATATTTTTCAAGAAGTACATACATCTTATTAATATGAGAAATTGTATAAGAAGACCAAACAAAACTCACAATGCCAACAAGAGTAATCATTGAAAGCACCGAAGAAGGAATACTTCCTGACTTATTTCCTAGAAGCATAATAATGAAAGAAAATTCAGACAACTGACCAATACTGAGACCTGTAAAAAAAGATGTGCGTTTTCTATATGCAAAAAGACTAAGAAAGGCCATCACAAGAAAAGGTTTTATGACAACAACAAGAATAGTAAGAATAATCGCAAGAAAAATAGTATTTTCAATATTCCCAATTCCAAGCTGTGCTCCCAAAAAAACAAAAAATAAAGTAACAAAAAAATCACGAAGCGGTCTTACTTTAGCGACAATTTGAATATTTTCTACAGCATTTGCCAAAGAAATTCCTGCCAAAAATCCCCCGATTTCTATAGAAAATCCAACCCATGGACTTGCAACAATTCCCGCAATACCAAAGACCCATGCTAAGCTAAATAAAAATAATAGCTCTTGCGATTGTGAGATAACGTGAAACATATGCGGCACGATTTTACGACTTAAAAAAGCAACAATGGCAAAAAGCACAATTCCCTTTGCAGCAATGCCAACAAGAGAAAACATTGTTGCAAGTGCAGACACTTCTGGTTTATATCCAGAAACAATCATCAGAAAAAGAATTGCAAAAACATCTTGCACAAGTAAAATACCAACAGCAAGCTTGCCATGCAAACTCTTTAAATCTTTTTGGTCTGCAAGAAGTTTTACAACAATAATAGTACTAGAAAACGCAACCGCTGCCCCTATGTAAAAAGCAATAAGTGGTCCTAAACCAAAAAGCAGTGAAAATCCAAATCCGAGTGCAGCAGTACCAATAACTTGTAAAATACCAACAATAATAACAACTTTTCCTATCGATCGAAGGTCGTTTAGCTTAAGTTCGAGACCTAAAAGAAACAATAATAATGTGATGCCAAGTTCGGAAAAGTTTTGTAGCACTTCAAATGAAGGACCTTGAATAAATCCAAATGGACCAATAAGCATGCCTGTGAGAATATATGCAAGAATTGGAGGTTGTTTGAAAGCGCGGAATACAATTGCAAGACATGTTGCTATACACAAAATGAGAGTAATTTCAAAAAAAATGTTTCCCACAAATTTATTGTAACAACCTTTTGTTTGTTTAGAAAGAGATGATTCAAAACGGGAAGTTATGAATTGTGAGTTTTTAGATTAGGGTTTACCGAGCGATTCGAAACTCTTTGCGCTACACTTCTTGTATATACCAAACACCACTGAACAAATAGCGATGTAGCAAAAACAGCAAGAAAGAATGTTACCCAGTTAAAATGAATCCATCCAAATGTCCAGGAAATAAGATAAAGAAAAATATAATGAATAAAGTAAATTTCATAAGAATAGAAACTTAAAAAATTTAATAATCCAGTTGCGGGAAACCAATTGAATATGCCCCGCTTTACAAGAAAATGTAGTAATGCAATGGAAAAAATACCATATGATAAAAAGTACAGATTTGGTGGATATTTATTATCATAAAATGTTAATGAGTGTTGCATACTAACTTCAAGAAAACGCAAACCAAGATATATTCCTCCACCAACAATAAGCGAAAGTGGATAAAACCATTTTTTTGTATGGAATTTTGCTAAAAGTAATGTATAGATAATAAGAAGTGAATATGGTAACCACATAATAATTTTATAATCGTATGGCCACTTGAAAAAAATAAATATGACAGAACTAAAAAGTACAATGAGTGAAAAGATAAGAAATCCCAATTTGGTTTTATTCCATAGAAATGCAACAAGAGGTATAACAAATGTGAGTTGTAAAAAAAGTAACACTAACCAATTAATATCAATTGCTCCAATCAGAAAAATTGATTGTTGAAAAAAACTCATTGTGAGTCTGTGCGGTTCGTGAAGATATACTGCTCCCCAAAAAAAAATCATAAAAATATAATATGGAACAAGAAGTCGAATAAATCTTTTTTTAATGTAGGACAAAGCAAATTTTGGAGTTTTGATAAAAAATAAAAATGCCGAACACATAATAAATACCGGAACTGCAAATTGACTCCAGTCCCACAGTTGTTCGACAAGTGGAGAGGTTGACAAAAAATAGGCATTGGTATGAATAAGAATCATGGCAAACATTGCAAATCCTCGCATCATATCAATTTCAACAAAACGCTTCATATGAGTTGATAGTTAATAGTTGATAGTATTTCCATAGACCATGAACCATAAACCATTTACCCCTTCAGTTCCCACTCATCTGCTCCAAGCTCCAGTAATTTTTCTCGTGCTTTTTCTCGACTTTCAAACATTTTTGTCATTTCTTCCTCAACTTCCCATACTTCGTAGGGAAAAATAATCCAGGATGCTGTCTTTTCAACCCAAAAATCCGGAGAAAAAATTGCATGAGGTTTTATGTATGGAGCAACTGCATAGACTTTTTTTGCTCCCAAGTGTTCTAAATACGGAACAGCTTTTTTAAATGTTTTTCCTGTATCAGCAACATCATCAACTAAAAGAATTGTTTTTGCTGATATATCTTTTGTAAGTCCAGCAACAATTTCTGGTTCTTTTGTTTGCATTGTTCCAATATATGACTGCATGGAAATATTAGACATTGGAAGAGATAAAAAGTCAGACAGTAAACGCCCCATGACTACTCCACCTCGAGAAATTGCAATAATTTCATCGGCATTAACTTCTGCTTTTATTTTTTGAGAAAGTAAGACACAATCTTTATATAACTTTTCCCAAGAAATTTTTAAAAAATCCATACTAAAATTCTCCAATAAAACTTATCTCTGTCTCCACTTGTAATCCTAATTCTTTATGTACTGTTTGCTTAACTAACACAATGAGATTTCGTACATCTGTTGCAGTTGCATTCCCCGTATTAACAATAAAATTGGCATGTTTTTCTGAAATTTTTGCTCCTCCTATTTGTTTGCCTTTTAATCCGACTTTTTCTATAAGTCTTCCAGCTCCGTAACCATCAATTTTTTTAAAAATAGATCCTGCCGAACATCTTGCTGCATTTTCTGGATGTTTTTCTTTTCTCCAAAGAAGATTTGCCTCTACTCTTTTTGTAAGAACTGTTGTGTCTTCTGGTGTTAAACGAAATGTTGCAGATAAAACAACATCGTGTGTATCGTGAAGTATGCTATAGTCATATCCGAATTTAAAATAATCCCGTTTAACCGTCATTCTGGCAAACGAAGTGCGTCCAGAATCTTGATTGGATTCTGGAATCGTCAATTGCATTTCCTCCCCAGAATGACGAAGAGTCTCTATCTGAACTATCTCTGAACTTTCCACAATATCTCCAATAAAAACAGTCTGAGAACGATCCGGAGAAAGAAAGTGTAAATTCTGCCAGAGTGCTCCACCGACAGACGATGAAATTCCTGCAAAGTGTTCAAATCCTGAATATCCTGCATGTACGGTAAAATCAATCACTTCTGCGACAGTTGCTCCACTTTCTGCAGTAAGAAAAACAGAATTGTCATTCTGAACCGAAGAGGAAGAATGTTCTTGTTTTTGAGAAGATCCTTCACTCTCGTTCAGGATGACAGAACGAGCTTCGTTTTTTATCACAAGTCCTCGAAACCCCTTATCGCCAACTAAAATATTTGCTCCTGTACCAAGTAGAAAAAATGGGATATTTTTTTCTTTTGCCCACATAACTCCCTCAATAATTTCTGAAGTTGTTGAAACTCTAACAAAAAAATCAGCAGGTCCACCAATACCAAATGTAGTAAATGGAGCAAGAATAACATTCTCTTGAACAGTAAGGCTCATAAATTTAGTAATTTAGAATGTAAAATCTAGAGTTCAGAATTGATTATATGGTATGGAAACGTAAAAGAACAGTGTGTATTCTGAATTTTGAATTCTTAATTTTACATTCTATTGATTTGGGGCAGAGGTAAGTGTTGCATGCAGATCTTGAGTGTTTCCATTTCGCCAAATCGTAAGAGTAACGGACTCCCCTACTTTTTTCTGAGAAATCAGAGCAGCAAGAGAATTCTTTGACTCATCAATTGTTTGACCATCTAGTTTGACAATAACATCTCCCGATTGAACTCCTGCTTGGTCTGCCGGAGAACCATTGACAACTGTCTGAACATATGCTCCTTGTACAATGTCATTAAGAAGTGCTTCATTTTTTGGCACAAATTTATATGCAACTCCAAGGTATGGTCTATTAAATTGTCCTGTTTGGTTAAAGTTATTTAACGAATCTTTAATAACATTAATTGGCAGTGCAAATCCAATATTTTGTCCATCTTGTGCAACTGCAGTATTCACTCCAATAACATTTCCTGAAGAATCAACAAGTGGGCCGCCACTGTTTCCTGGATTTATTGGTGCGCTTGTTTGGATTACATTATCAAGTTGTTCGACGTATCCTTGGAACTGATCTCCTGCTTGAATGCCTCGCCCAAGTCCCGAAATAACACCTGTTGTTACTGTATTTCGAAATTCACCAAGTGCCGTACCAATAGCAACAACAAATTGTCCAACTTGTAAATTTGTTGAATCTCCAAGAGGAACTGGTTTTAATGAATCCCCAACATTTTGCGATGGATCAATTTTTAAGATTGCAATATCATTGAGTGGATCACGATAAATTTTTTTTACGTCGTATTTTTTATCATTTGCTGTAATAACTTGGTAGGTTCCGCCGGTATCTGACACCACATGTTTGTTTGTGACAATAAGTCCATCTGATGACACAATAAATCCTGACCCAATACTTTGTGGCTGATCTTGTTGAGAGTTATCCTGTTGCTGCGGAATACCAAACATACCAAAAGGATCCATACCAAATGACTGTGACTTATCCTCGCTTTGTTGTGCAGCTTGCTCTTCAACAGTAACAACAGATGCTCCAACTTGCTTTACGTCATTTATGGTAACAGACTCTTCAGTCATAACTTTCATCGGCTGGGGAGATGTTGTTCGTTTTTGAGTGGAAGACGCAATAAGTTGCGGAAGATACGTCTGTCCTACACTAAATGCTCCAAGAACAACAATAAGAATTACAATGAGTAAAATAAGTCGTCTCATACACAAATTATATCATTTTTTTACAAAAAGATGATTTTCTTACTGTGTATCAAACGATACTGAAAAAAAGCTGAAAATTATGCAACGGCCTTTTTATCTGCTTCTTGTTCTGGATGCATTTCTCGTCCTGCAAGTCTTCTGGTCATTGAAAGACCTCCAAATGTAATACCATCATCTTGCTTTGCCCGAATACTCATATTTCCACTCTGCATTGGAACAGCAAGTTTTCCTTGACGTTCACACCCAAGTGCAGCAAGTGTTTCTTTATGAATACCATCTACTCTTTCTGAAAGTGAGGTGCCGTTATTGACAACGCGTACCATTCGTCGCTGACTCACAGGATCGGAAACCCCATCTGAAGCAATATATACACTATCCCCAGGATTCATTCTATATGTATCGACATCGTCTTCAGTAATATATCCGCTATGAATACTCACATACTTCGTAAGCAAATTTCTCCTGCCATAAAAAAATGTCGCAACTGCAGCAACTTTATCGTCCAATGTTACTTTTTCCCCTGCTGGTTCTCGACTTTCATCCTCCAGTAATTTTTGTAATTCAATATATGCTCTCTTTTCTTCTCCTGCAGATGTACGCATTTCTGTAAGTGTCATTGTCAAATCAAATTGCGAGAGAAGATCTACCATATTTTGAACAATCTCCATCTTCGTAGCATCAGATAATTCTGTTACCTCTTGGTGAAGCGCAAGAGAAACCGCAGCATGTATGTCTGATCTTTCCGAACCAATTGCAATTTCTCCATCAAAATTGCTAAGAAGCGTATCAATAACAAATGCTGTTTGTTGATATTCATGCAGTCTGTACCAAAGATATGATGCATCCTCTGTAATCATTACAAACTTTCCATTTGCTCTATGAATATATGCTCTACTATCTCCAACAGAAGCAACAGCAATATGTTCTACTCCATCTTCAACAAATGGAACAACACCTAAAAATGTTGTCAAAAAGTATAAATCTTTTTCGTCAAGATTTGGGTAATATATTTCTCCTGTTTGCTCGTCTACAGCTTCTTTAAGAATATGATTTTTTGTATCATCAGGCAATAAATCCCACATCATATTTGCTCCATCACCAACAATTTTTATCAAAAGCTGCTGTGCATCTGAAAAAGAAAGAGGATACTGTTTCCCTTGTTTTGCTAAATCGTCGAGAGCTTTTTGACTCACATGCTGCATAATAATTGCAGCGGATTTTCCAAATTTTGCTCCTCCTGCACCATCTGCCACCATCATAAATTTAAACCTATCGTCTTGAAAATATCTGTCCTGATTACTAAAAGGTGTATCTGCGCGAGGACCAAGTTCACTTCGTCCATATTGAACAAATTCATATCCTCCCTGCTCTGCTTGCAATATATTTAAGCCGATAATGTACAAAAGTTCTTCTGGAAGAAATCCAAATTTTTTTTGTAGATATGACATATTTTCTTGAAAAACAGAACTCTCTTGAAGCACCTGCATCAGATGGCGAGCAACGTTTCCCCATTTTGATTTGCGAAAGAAATATTCAAGCGTATAAGACGCTGCAATTCTTGCTTGTGCAGGATCTTGTGTAATCGTATCGCGAAAAAGCGCAATTTGTTCCATTTGCTCTCTCCTTTTTCCTGCTACCGATAATGCCTTTTCAAGACGTAATAAATCTGGAATATTTGCCAAACGATACAGAAGAGCTTTATCTAGAACACTATCATTTCCAGAAGGATCAACAGTAAGAAGTGGCAACTCTGAAAGAAGTGGTGAAACAAATTGTTTAATAATTGCCTCTGTTCGGGCAGCAACTTGTTCGCTAGTAAAAGAAATATCTAATTCCCCAATAGTTCGCATTACTGGCTTTACCATTCGTAACGCTTCTCGTGTAAGTGTGTGAATATCTGTACAAAGAGATTCTATTTGCGGAGCATCTAAGCGTTTTTGCTCAATGAGAAGACGATCCATTTCACTTTGCTCTGACAGCGAAAGAACTTCTTGAGTTTTTCCGTATGCTTCTGCTTCTCTTTTTTGCGTTTCTGTTGCAATAACCGTAGCAGAGCGAATAAGCGCAATAATCGTATGTCCATGAGCAGTCATATCATCAAAGTCTTCATACAACAGTTGTGCTTTTTGTGTAATATCGTCAACATGAAATCCTCGCATTGGATGAGCTTTTTGATAATTTGTGAGCGCAAAATCTGTAAGTCCTTTACTGTCAGTTTCTTCACGTAAAAATGGAACATACACCTTTGTATGCAAATAATCTTTTACTGATTCCCAGAGTAATGCTTGTTCTATAAACTCACGAGAAAAATCTTGTGCTACAGATAATGTTTTTCCAGAAGAAGAACCACTTTGCTGGTCTGCAAGAAAATGTTGGTATACATCGACAAGAGCAACAATTTCTGAAGGCAGTGGCTCTGCTACAACATTTTTTCTTTTTGGGCGCGCTGCTTCGTCAAGACTATGTGCTTCTTTTTTTGCCTGTGTCTGTAACACCCCAACATCAAGACCTAAAATATCCTGGTATGCAATACGATAATGTCTTTGCTTTGCGCGCTCAAGAATTTCTTGCGCCTTTCTCCCCAACCAGAGTTCATGTTGAGCATTTTTTTCTTCATTTGTTTGAAATTGTCCATCAAATTCTTTTCTTACTTTTGTAGACACACTATTAATTGCAGTCGTTGGAAGGCGCTCGAGCGTTGCGTGAGCAATAACATTTTGTGCAAGACTCAGATTCGAAGGTATAAATGGAACATGCAGCCCACCAAGCAAATTATGTGAAAAGGATTGAATACCAGTACTATGTGCTCGTTCGGGAAAAGGAATATGCTCAATAGCGCCTCGCAACACTTCTACCATTTTGTACTTTTATAGGGAACTTCCATCTCTAGGCAATTTTGAACTAACCTTCTGAGGATTCATCCTCTTCATCAGGGAAAACTGTCCGTCTCCTTGTTACATTTGCAGGTGGTAATTTTTCCCGAATGAAGGCAAGTGTTTTAGCTTCACGAGAGGTTGGCGAAATTTTCTCAACCCGAAAACCTTTCGGATACGCATTCGTCGCCTCAGATACTGCAGAAATTGCGAGTTCAATAGCATTCATAAGCTCTCCATCTTTCCCAAAAAAAGGAAGTTTACGAAAAATATCCATGGTTTCGTATAACTCTTGTGTGTTCATTTTCCCATTGTTTCGTCCTTTTATGCCTATTGCCATATCATGAATAAATGCGGCAGTACTATTTCCTGCTTGTAAAAAATATTGTTGATAGATCCCCCACAATCGTCTAAAAATTTCATCTTGTTTTTGAGAAAGATCTTTTCCGTTTGTAGGCATATTGTGTAGTCCAATAAGTGAAAAAGCAGAACTAAGCATTGTAGGATTTTTATTTTGTGTATACAAGTTTTCCATTGCTTTTACGCACTCCTGCATCCAGTAA